>CAZERK010000006.1:2413-16021 GCA_964514515.1 uncultured Planctomycetaceae bacterium | reverse complement strand
ACCCGGCCCGGGCGCTCCGGACGTCCAACCGGTTGCTCGCCGGCGAGGAAATCGCCCGGACGATGGACGCTTCGAGCAGCGCGGAGAACGTAACAGGCAACGCGGTGATGCCTTCGGCGCGCCTCCGTCAAGACGGGGTGATGACCGCGTGGCACCACCGCGCGGACCATGCCCCCGAGGCTTCGGTCACGGTGACGCAACGTGGGGTCCGATGGAACGTAGGGCGTGGGCCGGAGATGGGCGCCCGCGCAACCCGGGACCGGCTTGCAACATAAACTTCAATCCACGATTCGGCCGAGGATTCGCCCCGGGCTTCGGCGCGTGTGACGGGCCGGACTTCCGGTCGCCCTCCGGGCAGGATCGGCCCCGCTTCGGCGGGAATCGCCCCGGACGGGAAGCTCGCGTGGACCGTCGAATGCAGCGGTTTGACATGGATCGCGACGGGGCCATCTCGCGGGAGGAATTCGACCGGCGCTGCGATCGGTTCGACGAGTTCGACGGGGACGACGACGGCACGATCAGCCGCGACGAGCTGTTCGGCGCGCCCGCCCGACGACCGCGCGCCGGGATGCGGAGGTCGCCGCTTGGTCGGCCTGATGCCCCGCCTGCACGGGGCGATCTGCCGCCGGCGCGGACCGAGGCGGCCCCGGACGAAGCGCCGCTTTGAGGACTCGCATCTTACGGCGCTGCCCGCGCCGTGAGACACACAAGCCCCGTCCCGGCTCGGACGGGGCTTCTTTTCTTTGCGCACGCGACGCCCGTTCCCGCGCCCGCTCCCATCCGTTCCGATTTGAACGCGCCGATTCGCCGCGTTTTGAGAACCGCCGGCCTTGTACGTGTTTAGCGCGTAGCGTCGGCCCCCGGCGGCCGACGCAGCGCACAAGCGAGCCTCCCAGTCCTTCGCGTCGGCCATCCCGGCGTGACGGGAACGCTGCATCTGCGCGTCCGTGACGAACGCCAAATGCATGCACGGCTGGGCCAGCGGGGGGCGACGAAACGGGCGGCGCCCGCCTTGGGTGGCTACAACCGCTCGACAACGGCTGCCAACGCGCGACGCGCGACGGTGATCAGTACAGCGGATTGATGACCATACCGGTGGCCAGCTTGGGATAGAAATACGTCGACTTCTGCGGCATCAACTCGCCGGCCGTACAGATCTCCCGCAATTGCTGCATCGTGGTCGCCGGCATCAAAATCGCAATGCCCTTAGAGGCGTCCGCATCCTTCATCGCGTCTTCCATGTTCTTGTGATAGTGCAGAATCAGCGGTTTCCCTCCATTGAACTTCGGCACGACGACCTCATCCACGATGTAGCGATGAAAAATGGCATAGGGCGACTTTCGCCACGCCGGCTTGCGGTCAGGCTCGTAAGCGGCGAGCAAATCGGTGATGCTCGGCGTGACGGTCGCGCACGCGCCGCCCTGAGCGATATAGAGCGCCAGGGACTGCGGCCCGCGGGCCGCCAGCAGCATCGCAAGCTCCTCGGCGCTGGAGGGCTTGTCGGCCGCCGTCCAGGCGAAGTTCGGCGACAGGGCGGCGTGCAGATCGCCGGCCCCGACGCACGGCAGGTCGACGATCGTTCGGAAGTAGGGTTGGATCGTCGCGCCAGGGTCCTCCATGCTGCATAGCACCGCCAGTACGTAATTCGCCGGATCGTTCAGCGGCAGCCCGCCCAACTCGCTGACGACGTGGTCGCGATAGTTCAGCGCCGTGCCGTAGCGATGATGTCCGTCGGCGATGAAGATGGCCTTGTCGGCCATCTTGCGTTGAATCTGCTGGACGACCTGTTCGTCCGTGATGGCCCACAACTTGTTCTCGATGCCGTCCAACGCGCCCTTCTGATCCGGCGGGCGCTGAATCGCCGACTCAATCAGCGCCGCGACCTCGTTCTTCTCGTCAGGATAAAGTCCGAAAATCGGGCTCATGTTGCACCGCGTCGCCTGCGTCAGCTTGAAACGATCCTCCTTCGGGCCGCCGAACGTCTGCTCGTGCGGAAAGACGTGGCCGGTCCCGAACGGCTCCAGCCGCAGCCGGGCGAAGAACTTCTTGCGCGTCAGCGTCTCGCCGCCAAGTTGATACGTCTGATGATAGGCGTAGAGGGCGGGCGCGCGGTCCCGGACGAGGACCTGGATATCCAGCCATCGGGTCATCTCGCCGGCCGCCCGTTCGTACGCGCTGTTGGGACCCGCGGACTTCGGGGGCGTGTGCGGCAGATCGATCGCCACGATGTTGCGACCGTCCTTCCGTAACAGCGCCTGCTTGTCTGCATCGCTCAGGATGTCGTAGGGCGGGGCGATGACGTTACTGATCTCCGCCCCGGCATAACGGATTGCTCGGAAAGGCTGGACTTCGGCCATGGGTGCCACCTGCTCTGGAAAGCTCTCGTTCGCTCGCTTACGGACGCTTCCTCGCGGAAGCAAAACGGGTCTCCATCATGCGATATCGCGCCAGGGCTGTCCAGGGTCGCCCCGTCGGCCGAACGGTACTCGGCGGCAACAGAGCCCCGACCGCTTGTCTTTGACTTCGCGCAGCGATGTCCAGGGTCGGGGAGCGGTCCATCGCCTTGTTGCGCAACCGCTTGATCATCCCGATTGGTCGGGATGGCTCCGGTCGACCGCATCCGGACGGGGGGCACAGGGTCGCGACGGTCAGACCTCCGGGGTTCCCGCCCGGTCATCGCCTCGTTTCCTCGTCGGGTCGTCGTCCGCTGCGTCGGCAGATTCGCTATGCCGGCGCCATCGCCGACCGCGGAAACAGCCCGACGAACCCGCCGCAGCGAACGCGCCGGAGTCCGCCTCCGTTTACCGTGTAAGGAACAGGAGCAACGACATGAGCATCTTGATCCGCCGGTTGGCGGCCTGTTGGATCGTAATAACGGGGTTGGCCCTGGTCGCCTCCGCCCAGGAGCAGACGCCCATCAAGTTCAAGACAACGCGCCTGGCAGACAACCTCTGCTGGCTGCATGGCGCCGGCGGGAACATCCTTGCGTGCTGCGGCGATCGCGGCGTGTTGCTGGTTGACTCTGAATACAAGCAGCTCACGGAAAAGCTGATCGCCGCCGTCGGCGAATCCTGCGAAGGGCCGATCCGTCTGGTCTTCAACACGCATGCGCATTTCGACCACGTGGGCGGCAACGAGGCCCTGGCGAAAAACGGCTCGTTGATGCTCGCCCACGAGAACGTCCGCAAGCGGATGAGCACCGAACAGCATCTCGCGCACATCGACCACGCCCAGCCGCCTTATCCCGCCGACGCCCTCCCGATCGCAACCTACACCGACACGATGAAGCTGTATTGGGGCGAGGAGGAGATCGAGATCGTACACGTCGAGGCGGCGCACACCGACGGTGACAGCATCGTCTACTTCCGCAACGCGAACGTCCTGCACACCGGCGACACGTGTTTCGCAGGCATGTACCCCTACATCGACGTCCGAGCGGGCGGGTCCATCGACGGCATGATCCAGGCCATCGACCGCGTGCTCGCCATGGCAAACCCCCAGACGCGGATCATCCCCGGGCACGGGCCGTTGAGTACGCCGGCCGATCTCGGCGAGTACCGCAAGATGCTCGCGACCTCGCGCGATCGCGTGCAAGCCCTCATCCGCGAAGGCAAAAGCCGAGAGGAGATTCTGGCTGACCGCCCAACGAGCGATCTGGATGACCGCTGGGGACGAGGCGGCTTGGGCCCCGATCAATGGGTCTGCATTGTTCATGATTCGCTGAAAGCAAGTACGACCTCAAAAGCAAAGCCGCGCCGCGGGCATTCGTCAGAAGCCAAGAAGAGCAGCGCGAGGTCTCGTCCCGCGGAGAAGGAGGCGGCTTGAGCGTCGCGCTCCGTACGCCAGCATGCGAGTCCAGCGCCGTCGATGCGACGCCGCGACCGATAGGAGCCGCCGACCCTGTCTCCGATAGCGCCACGCAGGGCCGGATGCTTGTTTGATGGGTCTCGCCGCGTCCGCCTGAACCTGTCCCCGACCTTGACCGGCGGGGGCCCGACTCGGAAGAATTCGCACCGCGCGAAGAAACCGCGCGTTGTTGACCCGCGAGCCCCAAAACCAGGGAGTCACGTTATGTTGGAACCGGTCCGATTGGCTTTGTTCACGATGATTGGCTTGGCAAGTCTCGCAATCAGTCAGCCGGCGCAGGCCGGTCCGCCGCAATTGATCTCCAGGGACGTCTTGTTCGGCAACCCCGATCGGGCGGCCGTTCGCCTCAGTCCCGACGGCAAGCAACTGTCCTTCCTAGCGCCCGTGGACGGCGTGTTGAACGTCTGGGTGGGTCCCGCCGGCGACTTCTCGGCCGCCAAGCCCGTCACGGACGACAAACACCGCGGCATTCGCGTGTACTTCTGGGCCTACACGAACCGGCACATTCTCTACCTGCAAGACAAGGACGGGGACGAGAATTGGCGCGTCTACAGCAAGGACCTGCAAACGGGAACGACGAAGGACTTGACGCCGCTGACGGGCGTGCAGGCCCGCATCCAGGCAGTCAGCGAGAAGTTCCCGACGGACGTGCTCATCGGGCTCAATAGCCGAGACCCCCAGCGTCACGACATCTACCGCGTCAACATCGAGACGGGTGAGCATGCCTTGGTGCTGGAGAACGACCGCTTCTCCGGCTTCGCGACCGACGACGACTATCGCATCCGCCTGGGGACGCGCGTCACAGAAAAGGGCGGTTTTGAACTGCTCGAACAAACCCAAGACGGAGCCTGGAAGCCCTTCGCCCAGATCGACCCCGAGGACGCCCTAACAACCGGCCCGGCGGGCTTCGACAAGACGAACCAGGTGCTTCACATGCTGGACAGCCGGGGACGCGACACGGCCGCGCTCGTGTCGGTTGATCTCAAGTCGGGCGAGCGGAAGATCGGCGCCGCGGATCGCCGGGCCGACATCGACGGCGTCCTGGGCCACCCCACCGAGAAGACGATCGAGGCCGTCTCGTGCACCGTGGAGCGGCAGGAATGGAAGATCCTCGACGCCTCCATCGAGCCGGACTTCGCCTACCTGCGCACGGTCACGGACGGCGAGTTCCAGATCGGCAGCCGCACGCTCGACGACAAGGCCTGGATCGTCGCCTACGTCCTGGCCGACGGGCCCGTCAAGTATTACCTCTACGACCGGCCCGCTCGCAAGGCACGGTTCCTCTGCACGAATCGCAAGGCGCTCGAGAACCTACCGCTGGCGAAGATGCACTCCGCGACGATCAAGTCGCGCGATGGAATGAACCTGGTCTGCTATTACACGCTGCCGCTCGGCTGCGACAAGGACGGCGACGGACGTGCCGAGTCGCCGGCGCCGATGGTCCTGAACGTCCACGGCGGGCCCTGGGGCCGGGACACGTGGGGTTACGATCCCTATCACCAATGGCTGGCCAACCGCGGGTACGCGGTGATGTCGGTCAACTTCCGGGGTTCGACGGGCCTCGGCAAGAACTTCATCAATGCGGCCAATCGAGAATGGGCCGGCAAGATGCACGACGATCTGGTCGATGCCGTCCGATGGGCGATCAACCGGAAGATCGCGGATCCGAAGAAGGTCGCCATCATGGGCGGAAGCTATGGCGGTTACGCAACGCTCGTCGGCCTGACATTCACGCCCGACCTATTCGCCTGCGGCGTGGACATCGTCGGTCCGTCGAGCCTGGTCACGCTTCTGACGAACATGCCGCCGTACTGGAAGCCCCAGATCGAGTTGTTCGTCTCGAGGATCGGCGACCACCGAACGGAAGAAGGTCGGAAGTTCCTGCTCGAGCGCTCTCCGCTGACCCATGTCGACAAGATCGTACGACCTCTGTTGATCGGGCAGGGGGCGAACGACCCTCGCGTCAAGCAGGTTGAAGCCGACCAGATCGTCAAAGCAATGCAGGATAAGCATATCCCCGTAACCTACGTGCTGTTCTCAGATGAGGGTCACGGTTTCGCTCGTCCCGAGAATCGCATGGCGTTCAACGCTGTCGCCGAGGCATTCCTCGCCGAGCACCTCGGTGGGCGCTGTGAACCCATCGGCGGCGACTTCAAGGGGTCCAGCGTGGCGGTGCCGGCGGGGGCCGATCAGATTCGCGGGCTGGCGGAGGCGATCGGCAAGAAACCGTGATCGGTCCGAAACAGAGCCGGGTTCTATGAACACGATGCACCGGATTCACGGAACCCGGCTCTGAAATTCATGAAACGTGACCCGCGCCTGGAATCTGTCGAACAGCCACCATCAGGCGCTTGGTTCTTCGATGCAGGCTCGACCGTGAAGGCATGCCTGCGATTGCCGGCGGAACAAGACCTGCGACAGGACCCAACAAAGCCCCGCCAACGCGGCGGCGAGGACCGTCAACCAGGAGGGTATCGCTGCCGGCGCGATCACCGCGCCTGCGATCGCCAGGTCAGCGCAGATTGCGAAAACCGCTGCGAGCGACAGGCCCAACCATTCTCGATTGCGGAGAATGAGTCCGGACCCCGGTAGGAGAACGTTCAACACCCAGGCCATCGATCAGCGAAACGCAAGGACGAGGCAAATCTCACGCGTCGCGAAGCCATCATGACGCGACCAGCCTGTAAGGACCGTAAACGCCGCTGGATTCGAACGGCACGACACACAAAGCGCTCGCCGCTGAAACACAAACCGAAGGGGCCGGTGCAGGCGATTGCGACCGTCGGCTAGACCGTCGGCATCTCGCGAATCAGAGGCTCGCTGAAGCGGGTCCATGCGTAAAACAGCACCGGCGCCGCCGCCATGACCAGCGTCCCGAGGCTGAGGCCCAACCAGGAACGGCCTTGCTTGCTGTTGCGCTTCTGGCCGAGGCTATTGAAACCCAGCAGGCCGGCCACCAACCCAAGCAGAAACGTCAGCGGCGTGGTCGCCATGACCAGGGGACGGCGAAACGCCCCCAGTCCGCCGGCGGGGTTGTATGAGGCAACCATCAGTTCCGCATTGAAGTTGTGGAACACCATGACCGTCAACGCGGCGACACAGACCAGGCCCGCCAACGCCGTGAACAATGAGGCGGTGGCCTGGGTCTCGTACAAGCGCAGGTTCGGCATCCTCATGGCCTATCGATCCTCCTGCACGCCGCCGAGCCGCAAAGATCGAGCGCCGCTAGAAGATCGGCATCTCTGGCGGGGCGGGCGCCTGAATGCCTTCTTCGACGCCGAGCGCCCCCTCGGCACGAGCCGCCTTGAAGTCGCAGCGGTGCTCGATGTTCTCCGGGCGGAACCAATCCTGCGTCAGGACGGCCCCGCGCTCCATGGCCAACAGGTTATACGCCTCGGCCTTATGTTGCGTCTCGTAGGCGTCTTCGTCAACGGCCTGTACGTCGAGAAGCTCGATCACGAACCATCGGTGCATCTTCGGCATCGCCAGCGACCGAATCACAGGCAAAGGGGAAACCGCCGGCTGTGTCGTCGCCGCCGCAACGCGCTCCGACGTGCCGGCGTCCGCGGGCGCGTTCTCCCAATCGGGCTCGGCCATCTCAAAACAGGCCGCCACGAACTCCTCCGAGACGCCGATGTTCGAAATCTTCGACGGCTCGACGGTCGGCTTGCCCTCGCGAAGCGCGGCGACATAGTCCATCTGGCGGCTCTCGTCCTCCGCAAGGCTCACCACGCGCGCAAACAGAGGCGTCGTGGTCGGACCGAACATCTTGCGGTCCTTGCGGGCGTCCTCAAACGGGCGTGCCGCGGCGTTCACGCCGAGACGCTGGGCCACGGCTCGGAACTCCTCGACCAGCGGCTGGAGACGGTCAAACGCTCGAGCCAGCCGCACGTCACGCTCTACAACCGCCCGCACTTCCGCCAGTGCCTCAGGCGCCGCCGCCGGAAGGGCCTCGACGACGCGGAACAACACCAAGTTGCGAGTGGGAGCCGATTGCACGAGCCGCCCGTCCACAAATTCAAATCCACCGCTCGTTTCCGCCACCAACGGGGCATCCGGGGTCTGATAGAGCTGCAGGTTGTAGCTGCTGGCGTGGACGTCCTCTTTGTCCAAGAACGCGGGTACGCGGAAGGCATAGTCAGCCAAGGGCATACGATCGCCGGCCTGCCCGACCGTCGCTGCCCCGCCAATCGTTCGATACTCAGCCAACTGCGTCCTGGACAGCAAGGGCGTCTCGGCATAGTCAAGCTCTACGCCGAACTCTCGGGCAATCTGTTCGCAAACGCCCTGCATGTGCTCCGGCGCATCCACCCCGGGCGGAATCGGCTTGAAGCCGGTCTCGGGGTCGAGCATTTGATCCAGCCAAGGCCGCAGCAGGGCGCCGGCGATCTTGTTCATCGCTGACTCCGCAAGCCTCGTCGCCCGCCGCTCGCGCAGATCACGCTCCACGTCCGGCCTGGCTTCGCTAAACAGCTTCTCTCGTTCCACCCGCTGCTTCTTCTTCTCCGCCGGCGCCGACGCGGGCTGCGAGGCGCTGTCCTCTCCGGCTGGCGTCGGTTCGTCGATGTACTCCGTCTTCTTGTAGTTTGACTTGTTCGCCTTCCAATACGCCCTGACTTCTTCGTCGGACAGCTCGACGCCGGATTGAATCCGGTCGATCGGCGCGACGACGCACTGCAGCTTCACGCGATCAGGGTGCCGGTATCCGAAGCCGAGCTCGCTCCCTTCGGCGGGCGCATCCTTGCCCTTCTCGAATTGGCTGAGCAATTCGTCCTCCGGAATGGGCTCGTCGTTGTCCAAGGAGTTCTGGGCGTCGAAGTAAACGTATCGAATCTTGATCTTGTCTTCGGTCGCCCTGACGAAATGCTGGACCTCCGGCAAGGACGGCAACCCGGCGTCGCGGATATGGCGGGCATTCTTGGAGATCGCCAGGTAACGGCCGAGGGCGATACGAATATCAGGCAGCGTGATGCGACTCCGGCTGCGCAGATCCTCCAAATACGCCGCCGAAAGACCCTGCTGCTGCAAGCTCTCGAGGACGCCGTCAATCTCCTGCTCGGTCACGACGATCCCGCTGCGATCCGCCTCGCGGGAGAGCATGAACCAATGGTCCACGCGGATGTCGGCATGGCCCATCTTCCACCGGATCCCCAACCGCTCCAGGATGTCGACGTCGCGCTGGGCGGGGAGCAAATCCTCGTACGAAACCTCTTCGCCAAAGACGTGGGCATACGTGCCCATGCCCGAGGGAGATAAAATGGAAACCAAGGCGGACCCGCCGACGAACGAGAACATCGCCAGCAGCACGACCACCACCATAATCTGCTTGGAGTGCTTTCGAAGCCACTTCATCATGGAACGCAACTCCTTGCCATAGCGGCAGGTATCCCGGAAAACACGGAAACCTACTAGGATAGCTCCCGACGCGATTCTTGCAAGAGCCGCCTCGGATGGGCGGGTCCCCGGCGTAGGGCCATCGCGTGTTCAGAATGAAGGCGGGCCAGCAAGATGGAGGCGGCTTTGTCCCCTGCACACAAAGCGGCTATAGTCCATGAGTTGCAGCACACGCCCCCGCGAGAGAAACCGAACGTGTCGGCGAGCATTGGACTCTTGAGCGAAGAAGAACGGGCCGCCCGTGAGGCCGCCATCACGGCGTTCGTCCAGCGCCACGCCTCGGGCCGGGACGCCGAGCTGTACGCAAACATGCTGCGGACCATCTGCCGAATGTCCCACGATGAGATGAGCCGTGGCGACGTCAAGCTCGTGGAGGCGGCTCTGGCCGAGCTGCGCTATGCGTTCAAGGTTTTCGCCCCCTACGAGGATATCCCGAAGGTCTCCATCTTCGGCTCCAGCCGGACGCCGGAAGGCCACCCGGAGTACATCCAGGCCGTCAAGTTCGCCGAGCGGATGCGACAGGCCAACTGGATGGTCATCACCGGCGCCGGCCACGGCATCATGAAGGCCGGGCACGGCGGCGCGGGCAAGGAGGCCAGCTTCGGCGTCGCCATCCGCCTGCCCTTCGAGCAGAGAACCAACGAGATCATCGAGGGCGACAAGAAGCTCATCAATTTCAAATACTTCTTCACCCGGAAGCTGATGTTCATGCGGCAGGCCAAGGCCGTCGTCCTGTTCCCCGGCGGTTTCGGAACGCAGGACGAAGGCTTTGAGGTGATGACCCTCGTGCAAACCGGCAAGGCCCCCATCGTTCCGATCGTCCTGGTGGACGCCCCGGGCGGCACGTACTGGCAGCATTGGCGGACCTACGTCAAGGCCGAGCTGCTGCACACCGGGATGATCAGCGAAGAGGACATGCGCTTGATTCGCCTGACGGATGACGTGGAGGTCGCCGCCCAGGAAATCCTGCGCTTCTATCGCCGATATCATTCGATGCGCTACGTAAAGGACGAACTGGTCCTTCGCCTGAACAGCCCGCTGTCCGAAGCGGCCCTGGAGCACGTTCAGAAGGCGTTCGCCGACATCGCAGCCCCGGCCGCCATCCGGCCGTCGGCCGCTTTGGAGGAAGAGGGCGACGAGTTCCCGGACAAGCCGCGGCTGCTGCTGCGGTTCAACCGGCAGTGGCACGGGCGACTGCGGCAGATGATCGACTACATCAATACGTACGACTTGCCGCCGAACGCCGCCGTCTAGCCGAGCCGCGGAACCGGGCGCCCGTCGGGCCCAAGGCGTCCAGCCGCGACCCGTTTTGTTTAGCCGCGGCGGTCGTTTCTGACCGCGACCCGTGTTGCACAGCGGCGCTGCCAATTGTTTAGCCGCGACCCGAAGGGGAGCGCGAAGACTCCGCAAACAACGGAGCAACGGATCGTCAATAGATCCGGGAACCGCCGGGGCCTGATCGAGCCCGAACCGAGCCATCATGATGCGCCGCACCATCCTGTTGATTTTCGTGATGTTGGTTCCCCCCGGCGCCGCCGCCGTCGTCTCACGCCTCCAGTCGCAGCCCGGCCGATTCGCCGAAGTCATCCCGCAAGGCCTCTATCGAGGCGCGTTCCCCGACGCCGATCAAATCCGAAACCTCGCATCCGACAAGGGCATCCGTACAATTGTCTGTCTGACGACGTTCGAGAATCGCCCACGAGACACGGCCGAGATCAACACAGCCGCCCACCTGGGCATTCGGTTGCTGCGCTACCCGATGCCCGGCAACGGCTGCGGGGCCTTCGAGATGCTGGACCGCGTCTCCGACGCTCTGGCGGACCAAGCCAACTGGCCGGTCTTCTTCCATTGTTCCACCGGCAAGCAGCGGTCAAACGCCACCCTGGCCGCCTACCGCTTGAAGCATGGCGGATGGACAATCGAACGGACGCTGGGCGAATTGGAAGCGCTGTACGGCTTGGACCCCGAAAAAGAAGCCGTGCTCGCGGACCATCTCCGAGAATACGCCAAGCACGTGGCCGCTTCCCGATAGTCGAGCGGGGCCCGGCGCCTGCTGCTTGCCCGGTTCTCCTCGTCTGCTCGTCGGCGAGAATGCGATTGCTCTGGCCGACAGACAGGCCTTCGCGTCCAAACGGCGCTTGGCAGCGCCGCCGCGTGAGCTATGCTGGGGGCGCCGCACGAACCATGAACGGCCACCCGGCGACAACCGCCGCGGCGGCGTCACGGTCAACGCGCAATACCGATGGGAGCCGCCGATGCTGATCGTCATGGCGCAAGGGGCCAGCCCCGAGCAAATCCAGCAGGTCTGCCAACGCATCCGAGACCTCGGCTTCATGCCGCACGAGATACCCGGCTCCGTCCGCGTGGCCGTCGGCATCACGGGCAACCCCGGCGCCCTGCCGCCCGAGCTGTTTCAGCATCTTGCAGGCGTCGCCGAATGCGTGCCCGTCTCCAAGCCCTACAAGCTCGTCAGCCGTGAGGTCAAGCCCGACCCGACCGTCGTTGACGTCCGCAGGGCCTGTATCGGCGACGGCTCCCTCGCCATCATCGCAGGCCCCTGCTCGGTCGAATCGCGCGATCAAGTCCTCCGCACAGCCGAGGCCGTCGTCGCTGGCGGGGCGAAATTCTTCCGCGGCGGGGCCTTCAAGCCGCGCACGTCGCCGTACGCCTTCCAAGGTCTGAAGGAGGAGGGCCTCCGCCTGCTCCAGGAGGTCCGCGAGCAATTCGACCTGCGGATCGTGACCGAGGCCAAGGATACCGATTCGTTTCCGCAGGTGGCGGAGGTCGCGGACGTCATCCAGATCGGCGCCCGCAACATGCAGAACTTCTCGCTCCTGGAAATCGCCGGCCGACAGCGCAAGCCGGTCCTGCTGAAGCGCGGCATGAGCGCAACCCTGCAGGAACTCTTCATGGCGGCGGAGTATCTGCTATCGTTGGGCAACTACAATGTGGTGTTGTGCGAGCGCGGCATCCGCACCTTCGAGACGATGACGCGCAACACGTTCGACCTCTCGGCGGTCACGATGGTCAAACGTCACACGCATCTGCCCGTCATCGCCGACCCTTCGCATGGCGTCGGCATCGATTGGGCCGTCCCGCCCCTCGCCAAGGCCGCCGTGGTCGTCGAGGCCGACGGCGTGATGGTCGAAGTCCATCCCGACCCCGCCAAGGCTCTATCCGACGGGCAGCAGTCGCTCACCTTCGACGCATATGCCAAGCTCGCAGCGGAACTGGCCGACCTCGCAGCCTGGCGAACCAAGCATCGCTGACAGGCTGCTTCATGCACGCCATACCGGTTTACGATGGTACGTAGCGTTCCCGCTGCGCCGGCACGGCCGACGCACGAGGGAATTGAGCGCCGCTGCAAACCTGCGTCGCCCGCAGCAGGGGGCGACACTACTCGGGAACGCAAGACGGTCCGACTACTGCGGATTCTGCTGCTGGATCGGCGGATCGAGTTCGTCCACGATCTCGCCGTTCTCGCGAAGCAGCCGCTGCGCGATCAGGATCGAACTCTCCAACTGCCGAACCTCGGGGTCGTTTTGAGTCTTGCCTGACTTGAGCAGCCTCGATCGCTCGGCAGCCATCTCCTCCATCTTGATGCGGATGGTCGCGTAAATCATGTCTTCGGTCTGGGCTCTGAGCGCATCGGGGTCGCTCGCTGGAGCCGCAGAGCGGTTCTGCGCGGCCGGCGAGACCTCATTCGCCTTCTGAACAGGCGCCGCCTGACGCCGCGCATCAACGATTGGCCTGTTCGGAGCGGCCTGCGGGGCCTGGGCAGGGGTCGTCTCTGCGACCGCCTGCGGCTGGGGCTGAGGTGTGGCCTCGGGCGTCGGCGCCACAGGGCGCGCCGTTGCCTTCTCGCTCTTCTCGCAAGGCTTGGCGGTCGTTTTCGCTTCGCCCGCCGGCTGGCCCTTCTGCTCGTTCTCCGAACATCCAACGAAGAATGCCGCTGCGAAGAACGCCATCACGAACCCATAGGCCTGAATCCGGGCCAGATGACTCATCTTGTTCATCATTTCTCCATCTCCCGCATTTGTGTGTTCTACGCGTTCGTCTGTGCGCGACTTCAACCGATTCTCTCAAGCGCCCTCGGGGCCTCGTCGGCAGCCGCGTTGTGCATCATTCCGTCGGGGCCGTCGCACCGCCGCCGGACGGCGCGGCTGCCGGTCCGCTGGACGGACTCACCGCAGCCGGCCGACTGCCAGCCTCCGCGTCCGCAGCCTTCCCGGTTGCCTTCCAGTCCGTCGCCGTCGGACGCGTCACGACGACCTTGGTCGCCACCAGCCGGGCCTCCGCTCCCTCGCCCTCCCGAAAGCCGAATACCAAAACGTGGTCGCCTGGCCG
>CAZERK010000006.1:0-2403 GCA_964514515.1 uncultured Planctomycetaceae bacterium | reverse complement strand
TGGCCGGACATCCTCCAGCCGCTGGCGACGGCCGTTGATGATAACTTCCGTGTCTTCCCTGAACGTCCCCTCGACGACTCGTTCACCCCCCTTGCCGTCCGTCACGCGCATGGAGACGCGGTTGTTCTCCAGGTCGATCTCGTCCGCAATACCCTCCAGAGACTTGATTTCGGCGGACTTCTGGTCCCGGCTGGCGCATCCGCCGGCGTAGGCGGCAAGCAATCCCGCCGCCAGGAATACGGCGCAGCCGCGCCATACGGCCCGTTGAGTCCGTCCGCCTCGAAAATCAAGCCTGGACCGCCTCGAACCCGTCAACGTGCTTGACATGCTGATCAATGACGACCTTCCAGGATCCTCGCAACGGGCGTCCGAGCAAGCCACGAATCGCATCCTCTGGCTTCCTTATCCTGCCGGCACGCGATGGCGCGACGGTGAAACAGTCCCCCAACCGCCGAGCCGGCGCGACCCCCTTTTCTTCATCAAACGACTACGACGGGGCGTACTCTATCCGCGACCCACCAAGGGATCAATCCCTTGTTGACATCGACAGCCAGCCACAGCTAACCCGACGCGTTTTCATTGTGTTCGGCCGGCCTCGCTACGCCGAGACCGGGCCGCGGCGACGATGCTTGATTCGATCTCCACGCCCATCTAATGTTTCCGTCATGCAAACGGACGCCTCACCGTCCAGCTCCCAAGCGCCGGCGCCTCCAACGACAACGACATGCGCCCCCTCCCCAGGTCAGGATCACTGCTGGCGTCTGGCGCTGGTCGCCGCAACGCCGTGCCTCATCATCCTGGGTCTGTTGCTGGCGAGGCTCATCTGGCTGCCGTTCTTCTTCGGCCTGTTCTTCTTCCTCGTCGCGGGACTGCTGGTCGGCGCGCTGGCCTTCCGTATCGCTCGCCCCGCCAGACCCATCCGGCGAGCCCGAATCCTCCTCGGAGCCGTGACCGTCGCCTGGCTGGCCTGGCTGGCGACCATGGTCTGGGAGTATCAACATTTCGCCGCGACGGCCGGAGAGCAGCCCCGGTTTCCGACGGCGAGGAATGCCGCAGTTTCCGCCGGCCAGTCTCCGACCCAGGTGACGGCAAGAGTCGCCGACGCCTTCAGGGCGATGTTGAAAGCGCGGTACAGCCCAGGCGGCCCCATCGGCTACGCCCGATGGGCCCTCGGCGGCGGCCGAACGACGATCGTGATCGAGGGCGACCGCGACACGGTATCGACAAACCTCCCAGGCTACGCGTGGGCCATCAGGAGCTTTGCGGGGCTCCTGCTCCTCTGCGCTGGGCTCTGGGCCAGCCTGGATTCCCTCCGTCGCGAGCAGCCTGTCTCGAACGTCCTGGCGCCGGGCGAGGAATACGAAGAAGACGACTGAACAAACCCGTCGCCGACATCCAACAGTCGGCGCAATTCGCACCGACTCCCGTGAGAGACGCCTGGCGACCGTCGAGCGGCCGCGCTCGCCAGCCGGACGACACCGCCGCAGTCCATTTAACCAGCTTGTCTGACGCCCCCAGCCTTCCTACGATTTCCCAGGAGATGTCGCGCAGCGGCCTCGTGACGGCCAGATCAATCCTCTCCCACCGTCCCGCCGCCCGCACGACCCCGCGACCCGAAGATCGATCGTAGCGATTGCATCAATCCGGGCGATTTAACTCACGTTTCCGCCCAGCGAGCCGATCCAAGCCGCTGGCGGACGCCTCAGCCCGGCCGACAACGACCGAGAACCGAGTATCGAGCATCGAGCCGCACGAGGAACCGCCGTACGGGCCGACAACTTCCGAACAGATCGGCCCTGGCGCCCCAAGGACCGGCGCCACGAGGATGCGACGATGGCCCGCAGCAAAGACGTGCTCACGACGGGAGAAGTTGCCAAGTTGTGCAACGTCGCCCCGCGGACCGTCTCCAAATGGTTCGACAGCGGCAAGCTGCGGGGCTACCGCATCCCCGGAAGCAAGGACCGACGCATCCCCCTTCAGCAACTCGTCCGTTTCATGAGGGCTCACGGCATCCCGCTCAACGGGCTCGACACGGGCGTGACGCGCGTTCTGGTCATCGAGTCGAACAGCGACATGGCCGAGCTTCTGGCTGCGACGCTCGAACGAGAGGCGGGCTTTGAAGTCCGCACGGCAGGCTGCGCCTTCGAAGCCGGCACGACGGCTCAGGCCTTCAAGCCCAACGTCATCCTGCTGGATATTGGCATTCCCGGTCTCTCGGGACGCGACGTCATCCGTACAATCCGAAACATGCCTGATTTGTCCACGGTGAGAATCGTGGCGGTGACCGGCGTTCTTCGAGAAGGCGAGGAGGCCTCCCTCCGGCAACACGGATTCGCCGCCGCCCTGCAAAGGCCCTTCGAGATCTCGCAGGCGGTTCAGACCAGCGAGCACTGCGTGCCTGCG
>CAZERK010000005.1:14675-21462 GCA_964514515.1 uncultured Planctomycetaceae bacterium | reverse complement strand
GGCGGCCACAAACATCTCCTTCTCCAACTCCGCGATTGACTCGGCCGTCTCGTAGCTTTCCTCCGTCGCGCGGATGGCGTCGCGGGCCGTCTTACGCGCGGAGATTTGCTGCTGGAGGCTGTCGCGGATGGCCTTCTTAATCGTCGCCGGCGTAATGCCGTGCTGCCGGTTGAATTCTTCCTGAGACTGCCGACGCCGCTGCGTCTCGTCGATGGCCTGTTGCATCGCGGCCGTCACCTTGTCGGCGTACAGATAGACCTCGGCGTCTACGTGCCGGGCACAGCGGCCGATCGTCTGGATCAAACTGGTCGCGCTGCGGAGGAAGCCTTCCTTGTCGGCGTCGAGAATCGCCACGAGCGAGACTTCCGGCAAGTCCAGCCCTTCGCGGAGCAGGTTCACGCCGACCACCACGTCGTACTGGCCGTCGCGCAGCTCCCGGAGGATTTGCACGCGCTCGATCGTGTCGATCTCGCTGTGCAGGTACGCGCCCTTGATGCCGGCCTGCTGGATGTAGCTGGCGAGGTCCTCGGCAAGCCGTTTGGTCAAGGCCGTGACCAGCGTGCGTTGGCCGACGGCGGCCCGAGCCTGGATTTGGTGCAACAAATCCGGCACCTGGCCGCGGGCGGGCTTCACGGTGATCCGCGGGTCGAGCAGGCCGGTCGGACGGATGACCTGCTCGACGACCTCGCCGGCGCACTTCTTGAGTTCGTAGGGGCCGGGCGTGGCGGAAACGAACAGCACGTCCGTCCACATTCCTTCGAATTCCTCGAAGCGCATGGGGCGGTTGTCCAGCGCGCTGGGCAGGCGGAAGCCGTGCTCGACGAGGACTTGCTTGCGTGCCCGATCGCCGTTGTACATCGCGCCGATCTGCGGGATCGTGACGTGCGACTCGTCGATGACGAGCAGGAAATCCTTGGGGAAGTAGTCGACGAGCGTATAGGGCTTGCTGCCGGGCGGCGCCCCGACGAGGTGCCGCGAGTAGTTCTCGATGCCGCTGCAGTAGCCGACCTCCAGGATCATCTCGACGTCGTACTTGGTTCGGGCGGCGAGGCGCTGGGCCTCCAGCAGCTTGCCCTGTCGGCGGAAGAACTGGAGGCGTTCCTCCAACTCCGCCTTGATGCCCGTGACGGCGGCCTCGATACGGTCCTGCGGCATGACGTAATGCACGGCGGGATAGACGTAGAGCTGGTCGTGGTCGGCGAGCGTCTTGCCCGTCAGGGGGTCGATGGTCTGCAACCGTTCGATCTCGTCGCCGAACATCTCGATGCGATAGGCGAACTCCTCGTGGGCCGGATACAGCTCGACGACGTCGCCGCGGACGCGAAACGTGGCCCGGTCGAGGACGACGTCGTTGCGGTTGTATTGGAGGTCGACGAATCGCCGCAGCAGGACGTCGCGTTCCAGGACCTGTCCCACGCGGAGATCGACGACGCTGGCCTTGTACTCGTCCGGCGAGCCGAGGCCGAAGATGCACGAGCCGCTGGCGACGACGATCACGTCGCGGCGGGATACGACGGCGCTCGTCGCCGCCAGTCGCAATCGGTCGAGATCGTCGTTCCGCGAGGCGTCCTTCTCGATGTAGATGTCGCGGGCGGGGATATACGCTTCGGGCTGATAGTAGTCGTAGTAGCTGACGAAGTATTCGACGGCGTTGTACGGGAACAGATCCTTGAACTCCTCGTAGAGTTGGGCCGCCAGCGTCTTGTTGTGCGAGATGACGAGCGTCGGCCGGTTGAGCTGTTCGATGACGTGGGCCACGCTGAACGTCTTGCCGGAGCCGGTGACACCCAGAAGCGTCTGGAGCCGTTTGCCGCGGCGGACGAAGTTGTCCAGCAAGGCCGCAATCGCCTTGGGCTGGTCCCCGGCAGGCCTCAAATCAGTCGCAAGTCGGAAACGGTTCATGAACAGTTCGGCATTCTATTGATGCTTGAGCAACCAATTAAGCGCGACGCGGACTGGTTCCGGCCTATTTTCGGGGCGGATTCTGCCGCTGCTTGTTGAGTTATCTGCTCAAGCATCAGTAAGAACGGTCTTACCGCCAGTCTCGGCCGCGTCAATCACGATCCCACCGCCCAGCCTCACATGGCGGCATTGTAGGCTGCCCTTTGAAGGCTCGCTCGCGCCGCCTCCTCGACCAACCTATGGTGACCAGTAAAATGCCTCAGACTGTCAGATTATCAGGAAAAGAAATTGACAGGCTATTGAAAAGCATTAACGTAATACGTAAACTATTTTCTGGGCGAAGCCGATCATGGAAGTGAGCTTTGCAACAAAGAAACTACAGAAGACCTGTTCGTCCGCTAAGGAGATGCAGCGGACGTATGGGGCTGAACTGTCAGAGAAGCTCAAGCAGCGGCTCTGGGAGTTGAGGGCAGCGGTCACGCTTCGCGACATCTCGCGGCTGCCGCCAGCGCGATGCCACGAACTCAAGGGAAACAGGGCCGGGCAGCTTTCAGTCGATTTGACGCATCCATATCGTCTGATCTTCCAGCCAGACCATGCCCCGCTTCCGTACAAGGACGATGGAGGACTTGACTGGACACAGGTGACCAGGGTCCTCGTATTGGAGGTTGTGGATACGCACGGATGAGAATACGCCTCCATGCGAGGCTGGACACGTGTGCCGGGGAGTACGGCGGCGAGAGCCGCCAGCAGGAGACGGCACATGGCAAGGAGAACGATGGGACGTTACGAATTTCGGCCGGATTACGCCATGCCGCCTGGGGCGACCCTTCAGGAGACGATCGACGCACTCGGCATGACGCAACGAGACCTGGCAGTGCGGACCGGATTAACGCCCAAGACGATCAACGAGATCATCAAGGGCAAAGCCCCGATTACGCCGGATACGTCAGTGCTGCTTGAGCGAGTCACGGGCGTCTCTGCGAGAATGTGGAACAACCTGGAAGCGAATTACAGGGATCAGCTTGCACGCATCGCCGATCGGGAGCGATTGTCGGAGGATCTCAGATGGTTGCGTCGCGTGCCGACGAAGGAGTTGATCGAACGCGGTGTCATTGACGAACAACCGGATAAGGTATCGCTCCTGCACGCCGTGCTGCGTTTTTTCGGCGTTGGAAGTTCCGAACAGTGGAGGCAGGTTTGGATGCAGCCTGCCGGCGCGTTCCGGAAGTCCAAGAAGTTCGCAACTCATCCAGAAGCTGTCGCGACATGGCTCCGTTTGGGCGAACTCCAAGCGCAGCAGATCGCGACCCACCCGTACGACAAAGCGACGTTTCGTTCTGTACTTGACGAGATCCGAAAGCTCACGGTGGAACCACCTGAGGTGTTTCAGGCTCGCATGAGAGAGCGAGCGGCCTCTGCAGGCGTGGCCGTCGTATTTGTTCCTGAGATCAAGAGATGTCCTGTTTCTGGGGTAGCCCGCTGGCTGGCGCCCGACAAAGCCCTCATCCAACTGAGCCTGCGCTACAAGACGGATGATCAGTTCTGGTTCTCGTTCTTCCATGAGGCTGGGCATATTCTGAACGACGCAAAGAAGGACGTTTATATCAACGATGGCGAAGACGGCGAGAAAGAGGAAGCTGCCAATCGCTTCTCTGCCTGCTTCCTGATCCCGCCAGCACACGATGGAGCGATGCCAACGCTCACGAGCCGTTCAAGCGTCGTGCGATTCGCACGTTCCATCGGCATATCGCCTGGGATTGTCGTGGGGCGGCTTCAGAAGGACGGCATTCTGCCCTGGGCGACAAAAATGAATGACCTCAAGCGCAGCTTCAAATGGAGTACGTACTGAGACTGGCCCTCTTTGCACCTCCGGCGTATTGGATTGAACGCCTCGCATCGCCTATGGATGCCACGTGTGGTGCGGGCCGGCTGCTGTATGCCTCCGGCAGCAAGATCGTCACAGGTTTCTCCTTAGATCCGTTCTGAACCCCATCCCACGCGGTCCCGGCAAGGCGGAAAAATATACAGGCGTGTCAAAGTCGGACCGGACTAGAATACCCCGGCCGCCCGGAAGCGGGGCGCGGCTCGGGCGGCAGGGCGCGCGATTCATCAGGACCCGGCGGGGGGCGCTGCGGGATGTTCGTCTTCTGTCTCCCGCCGTCATCGCACAGCTTTGAAAGGGGCATAGGTGCCGCGAGCAAAGATCGAACTGACGAATCAGGTTGAGTCGCTCTCCATCCTGGCTCCGGACGGCACGGTCGACGAGGCGTTGGACCCCCGGCTGGATCCGGACGCCCTTGGCCGCTTGTTCCGCGGGATGCTGCTGGCGCGTCGCTGCGACGAGCGGTTCCTGCGGCTCCAGCGACAGGGGCGCATCGGCACGTACGGGCCCGCGTTGGGCCAGGAGGCCGCCTCGCTCGGTCCGGCCTTCGCCATCGGCAAGAACGACTGGTTCGTGCCGTCGTTCCGCGAGCTGGCCGGATTGCTCTATCGCGGCTGGGCGATGGACCGTCTGATTCTGTGGTGGGCCGGCAACGAGGCCGGGGCGACGGTGCCCGAAGGCATGAGAGACTTGCCTGTCTGCGTGCCCGTCAGCTCGCAATGCCTATACGCCGCAGGCGTCGCCTGGGGCTGCAAGTTGCGCAAGGAGCCATCCGTCACGGTCTGCTTCGTCGGCGATGGCGGCACGAGCGAAGGCGACTTCCATGAGGCGATGAACGTGGCCGGCGTGTTCGGCTTGCCGCTCGTGATGATCGTACAGAACAACCAATGGGCCATCTCGCTGCCGCGCGCCCGACAGACGGCCTCGGCCACGATCGCACAGAAGGCGATCGCGTACGGCATGAACGGCATCCAGGCTGACGGCAACGACGTGTTCGCGATGATCGTGGCGGCTCGCGAGGCGGCCGAACAGGCCCGATCCGGCGGTGGGCCGACGCTCATCGAGGCGGTGACGTATCGGATGGGCGTCCATACGACGGCGGACGATCCGAAGAAGTACCGGTCGGACGAGGAAGTCGAGCGATGGAAAGGCCGCGATCCGTTCGAGCGGTTTCGGCTCTACATGGAGAAGCAGGGGCTCATCGACGAGAAGTCGCTGGCGGCGATGGAGGAGGAGGTCGCCGACGAAATCTCGCGAGCGGTCGAACAGGCGGAAGCCTATCGGCCTGATCCGGAGGAGCCGTTCCGGCATTGCTTCGCGGAGATGCCTCCCCACCTACTGGCGCAGCTCAAGGAGTTTCAGGCGTATCTGGCTGAGGAGTCGGGGGCTTCGGCGACGTCAGCGACTACGGCTGCTTCGGCGAAATCGGTGACTTCGGCTGCTCCTGCGACCTCGGCTACCTCGACCGCTCCGGCGGAGGCGGCGCGGTAGCGCGTCGGACCTCGAACACGAAGGGAATCCCGGGAAACACGGACATGGCGATGATGAACATGGCGAAGGCCCTGAACCTGGCCCTGCGCGAGGCCCTGACGTCAGACGACCGGACGATCATCATGGGGCAGGACGTCGGCCAGGACGAAGGCGTTTTCCGCATCACGGAAGGACTGCTGAAGGAGTTTGGAAGCGAGCGGGTGATCGACTTTCCCGTCGCGGAGTCGGCGATCGTGGGGACGGCCGTCGGACTGTGCTTCATGGGCTTCCGGCCGATCTGCGAGATGCAGTTCTCCGGCTTCGGCTATCACGCTTTTCATCAGATCGAGAACCACGTCTCGCGGTTTCGCAATCGCACCCGAGGCCGTTACACGTGTCCCATGGTCGTCCGCATGCCCTACGGCGGCGGCATCCGAGCAATCGAGCATCACAGCGAGAGCCGCGAGGCGATCTGGTGCCATCTGCCGGGCCTGAAGGTCGTCATCCCATCGGGGCCGCGAAGCGCCCGAGCGCTCTTGCGGGCCGCGATCGCCGATCCCGACCCGGTCATCTTCTACGAGCCCAAGGCGTGTTATCGGGCTTTCAAGGAGGAGGTGCCGGATGAACCTGAGACAATGGAGATCGGCCAGGCTCAAGTCATCCGCAGCGGCAGCGACGTGACGGTCGTTTCTTACGGGGCTTCGATGCGGGCCGTGCTTGAAGCGGCGGATGAGCTGGAAGAAGACGACAACACGAGCGCGGAGGTCGTAGATCTGTTGAGCCTGTCGCCTTTGGATACCGATACGATTGTCGGGTCGGTGAAGAAAACGGGCCGATGCGTGGTCGTCCACGAAGCGCCACGGAATTGCGGGCCTGCGGCGGAGATCATCGCCAGAATCGTCGAGCACGGACTGATGTACCTGGAGGCGCCCATCGAACGGGTGACGGGGTACGACCTCATACTGCCGTTCTTCAACCTGGAACGGCCCTACATGCCGGACGCCCGAAAGGTCGTCTCGGCCGTGCGCCACGTAACGGAGTTTTGACGATTCTGCAGCGGACGCGGTTGGTCGAGAGCGAACCTCAGCGAAGGTTTGATCATGGGAAAAGACTTCATCCTGCCGGACCTCGGCGAAGGAATTCACGAAGCCCAGGTCGTCAAGCTCCTGATACAAGAGGGCGAGACGGTCACGGAAGACCAGATGGTGATGGAGGTCGAAACGGACAAGGCCTCCGTCGAGCTGCCCGTGCCGTTCGCGGGCAAGGTGACGCGGTTGAACGTCGCTGTCGGCGATACCGTAACGGTCGGCCAGGTTCTGTTGTCCGTCGACGGCGACTCGGCCGACATGGCCGCGCCCAGGCAGTCTGCGGCCACCCCCCCGCAAGAAGCGCCGCCGCCGCAAGCAGCGCCTCTCCCCGAACCCGCACCGACTGAACCGGCGACCGGCGCTGTACAGCTTTCCCAGCCTGCATCGACTGCGCCGGCGTCGGCCGCCGTCGCGGTTGCTCCCGTAGCGCCAGGCGGCAATG
>CAZERK010000005.1:0-14665 GCA_964514515.1 uncultured Planctomycetaceae bacterium | reverse complement strand
GGCAGACGAAGCGCCGGCGCCTCCCGTCGCCGCGCCCGACCACGGCCCGGGTCCCGTGCCTGCCGCTCCCGCCGTTCGACGGCTGGCTCGCGAACTCGGCATCGACCTGCGACAGGTTCATGGCACCGGTCCGGGCGGTCGAATCGTCCGTGAGGACGTCGAACGCCATCAATTGACCCGAACGACCGGATCAACGACCGCAGCGGCCTCCGCCGCTCCTGCCACGACGGCTCCAGCGACGCACGCCGCGCAACCTCGCCCTGCGGTGCCAAGACCCGCCGCGTCGGCCGTACCCGCCGCACCTGCACAAGCACCCGCGCCCGGCCGCCCGGCCAGTTCGCCGGCAGCCGCGGAAGCGCTGCCGGACTTCTCGCAATGGGGGTCCATCCGCCGTGAACAGGTGCCGCAAATCCGCAAGACCATCGCCCGACAGATGGTCCGCGCCTGGACGATCATCCCGCACGTCACGCATGCCGACGAGGCGGACGTGACCGACCTGGAGTTCTTCCGCAAGGAGCAGGGCAAGGTCTTCGAGCAGCAGGGCGCGAAGCTGACGCTCACGGCCTTCATCATCAAGTCCGTCGCGGGGGCCTTGCAGCAATACCCCAAACTGAACGCGTCGTACGACGAGGCGGCGGCGGAGATCGTCTTCAAGGACTACGTCAACGTCGGGATCGCCGTCGATACGCCGCGCGGCCTGATGGTGCCCGTCCTCCGAGACGTCCAGAAGAAGAACCTGCTGAGCATCTCGCGCGAGCTGAAGGACATCGCGGATCGCGCCCGCGACTTCAAGTTGGACGTGGCCGAGATGCGCGGCGGGACGTTCACGATCACGAACGTCGGCGCGCTCGGCGGAACGATGTCCACCCCGATGATCAACTGGCCGGAGGTGGCGATCCTCGGCATGGGCAAGATTCTGCAAAAGCCCGTCGTCCTGGGCGACAAGATCGTGCCTCGAAAGGTCCTGCCGCTGTTCATGTCGTTCGATCACCGGATCATCGACGGCGCTGACGGCGCTCGGTTCATGAAAGCCGTCATCACGTTCCTCGAAAACCCGCTCAATCTGCTCCTGGTCTCATAGGCATCGGCGGGGCTGACGCCGCGCGCCAAAGAAGATACGATGACAAGGCTGCGGCAGCGTGCGAGGGCGACGTTTAGCCGCGACCCGAAGGGGAGCGGCGAGGACCAGCGACTGGAGCGTGCGCGGGAACGCCACAGGATGAGAGCGGCTGAGCTCCTGCTCGGCCGAAGCGCGGGCAAGACAGCCGTGCTGTCGATCGGACAGGGCAGGAGCAAGACGACCGATCTGCCACGGCGGATCGCCTGCTCCGCATGACCGAAGGCGAGGACTGCTCCGCTCTTGCGAAGACCCAAGCGAGCATCCCGGCGAGCTGCAACTGAAGGATCATCATGTTCGGCGGAATCATCCAGGCCATCGGCGAGGTCCGTGCCTGCCGAGAGACCGCGGGCGGGCATGAGCTGGTCGTCCGCGCCGCCGACGGCTTCTGGCAGGAATCCAAGCCCGGCAACAGCATCGCCGTCGAGGGCGTCTGCTTGACGCTAACCCATCAAGACGGGCCGGACGCCGGCTTCGACGTCATCACGGAAACCCTCCGACGCAGCACGCTGATCGACCTGCGTCCGGGCGACGCGGTCAATCTCCAGAAGGCCCTGTCCGTCGGCGACCGAATCGACGGGCATTTCATCCAAGGCCACGTCGATGCCGTTTCGACCGTCGTCACCGTCGAAGCCTCCACCGCCGAATCCGTCTGGTGGTTCTTTAAGGGCGATGACGTGGCGCGCTATATCGTGCCCAAAGGCGCCGTGGCAATCGACGGCATCTCGTTGACCGTTGCGAACGTCCAGCCGGACCGTTTCAGCGTCGCGCTGATTCCGACGACAATCCGCGAAACGACGCTCGCCCGGAAGCGCGTCGGATCGCGCGTCAACGTCGAGACGGACGTCATCGCCCGAGCGGTGGTACACTACTTGGAGTCCCTGGCGGCCGCGTCCGACCCGACAGGTCGATCCGCGGACATGATGGACTTGCTTCGCCGCCACGGCTTCGCATGACGGCGGCGAATCCCGGCGAGCTTCCGGCGCGCGACGCCTGACGCACCCAGGTCGAGACGATCGAGCGGCGGTCGTGTGCAGCCGAGCCCGACGATCGTCGACGCCTGACGGACCCGCGGTCGCGACAGTTGCATCGGACCGGCGTCAACGCTTGACGGACCCGCGGTCGAAGCAGGCGCCTCAGACCGGCGTCAACGCCTGAAGGACCTGCGGTCCAAGCAGACGCCTCGGACCGGTGTCGATGGTTACGTCGCGGCATCGTCCCATCGCCCCTGCCTCTGTACGGACAGAGGCCCGGACGACCAGGAGCTGACCTCAGCCCATGACTTCGTCGCAGGAGAACAACCGAGAACGGCCGGTCATCGGCATCACGATGGGCGATCCCGCCGGGATCGGCCCCGAGGTCGCGATCAAGGCGCTCGCCGACGACTCGCTCCGCCAACGGGCCGACTTCATCATCTACGGCATGTACGAGCCGATCGTGTACGTGGCGGACCTGGCCGAACTGCTGCCCTATTGGATTCGGATGCCGCACGAAGACGTGGCCTCGGCCGATCAAGGCGTCATCATCGCGGACTTCGACGAACCGGCTGCCGAATCATGGCTGACCCGCCGGTCGACGGTCGAGGGCGGTCGGGCCTCCATCCGCTTCCTCGAGGAAGCCATCGCCGACGCCCAATCCGGCAAGATCGACGCTCTGGTAACCGGCCCCATCGACAAGACAGCCTGGGAACTGGCCGGCTTTCCCTACCCCGGGCACACGGAACTGCTGGCCGACCGGTGCAACGTCCGACAGGTCACGATGATGTTCACCGGAGGCCCGTTGCGCGTCGCCCTTGCGAGCGTTCACGTCGGCCTCTTCGAGCTCCGCAACCATTTCAACATCGGCATGGTCTTTCAGCCGATCGACCTGCTGAACACGGCCCTGCGCGACTGGCTGAACATCGCACGGCCCCGGATTGCCGTCGCGGCCCTCAACCCGCACGCTGGCGAGAACGGTCGCTTCGGAGACGAGGAGCGCCGAGTCATCGAGCCGGCCATCGAGATCGCCCATCACGCCGACATCGAAGCCTGCGGGCCGTTTCCGGCCGACACCCTGTTCTGGCGGGCGGCCCAGGGCGAGTTCGACGGCGTGGTCGCCATGTACCACGACCAGGCCCTGATCGCCGTCAAGCTGCTCGCCTTCGACCGTGCCGTCAACGTGACGCTGGGCCTGCCCATCATCCGCACCAGCGTCGATCACGGCACGGCCTACGACATCGCCGGCCGCAACCGGGCCGAACCAGGCTCGATGAAGGCCGCCATCACGCTCGCCATCGAACTCGCGTGCCGTCGCAAGAAGCCCGTCCCGCAGGCGACGCCGATCTTCCCCTTCGATCCGATCTGAAGAAGATTGCAGCGCAGGAAGTGCGTCACGCGGCTGTCAGGTCGGCCAGAAGCGTCGCGTGCAGGACCGGCGTGCCGGCGAGGATCGGCAAATCCTCGAGTTGGTAGGCGGCAAGGTCCTTGGGCCACAAAGGCGAGCCGTCATGGTGCGTGATGCGCCCGCCGGCCTCCTCGATGAGCAGGGCGCCGGCCGCGATGTCCCACAGCTTGCACTCCAAAGCGTAGGTCGCGTCCACGAGGCCCGCCGCCACCCAAACCATGTGCAGGCAGACCGAGCCGAGGCTGCGGAAGAGGTATCGGTCGATCCAATGACGGACCACGCTGGGGACCGGCTTGTGACGGAACGATGACACCGCGATCGCCGTATCGGCGTCGATCGGCCGATCGGGGCATCGAATCGGCGCGCCGCCGCAAAACGCCCCGCCGCCCAGAACGGCCCAATACACCTGGCCCGTCGCGGCGTCATGGACGGCCGCGGCGACCGGCTGGCCCGCGTGCAAAACGGCGACGCACGTCGCGTACAGCCGGACCCCCCGCGAGAAGTTGCGCGTGCCGTCGATGGGGTCGACGACCCAACAATACTCCGCATCCGCCAGCGCCGCATGACGATGCGGGTGGGCTACGCTCTCTTCGACCAGAATCGCGTGGGAAGGATGTCGCCGGGCCAGCGCCGAGAGGATGGCCTCCTGCGCGGCGTGATCGGCCTGCGTGACCGGCGTGTCGTCCGCCTTCCGCGACACGCCGACCTTGCCGAACAGCTCCGCGGCCGTCCGCCCCCCCGCCAGCGCCAGCTCGCAGGCGAACTCGCACAGCTTGCCCCGATCCAGGTCTTCGCTCATAGCATCCATCATGTCGAGACCGGGGCGCCCTGACAAGCGACGACGTTCGGAAGAGCGCCTGCTGTTGAGAGCCGCCGGCCTTGGCCGGCGGGTCGCGTCTAATGCGCACGGGGCCTCACGCGCGCGGCCATCTCCTTTGCGCGAGGTGCGCGACTCGCCCAGCGTTGCGACCCCTCGGCCAAGGCCGAGGGCTCCTACTGCGAGATTCGCTCCTGTCGCGGGAATCCCGGCTCGATGCGAGATTCTCTCCACCGATATACGGCAGCTTGGTGCGAGAACGGATTCT
This sequence comes from uncultured Planctomycetaceae bacterium, assembly GCA_964514515.1. Lineage (GTDB taxonomy): Bacteria > Planctomycetota > Phycisphaerae > UBA1845 > UTPLA1 > CAZERK01. The sequence goes on along the minus strand of CAZERK010000005.1, from coordinate 10,081 downwards.
CGCCCGAGCGGCGCGACTGCTGCGGGAAGGAACGTCGCACCAACCCGCTCAGTCTGTCAATCGGGTCTGCGTGCTCGTTCTCGGTACAGCGCGGCCCATTCCCTGGCCAGCGCCGGCAGCCGCTCAAGCACCTCGGTTCCAAAGAGGACTTCATCGACGGACCCCATGTGGAGCATGTCCATGATGCGGCACAGGTAGGAGCGGCCACAATCCCACCACGTGTAGTGCGCGTCAATCATGAGGTAGTGCTTGCAGTCGACTCGCTCCGAGTTCCGCAGTTCTTCAAGCTCCATGCCGTCGAGCAGGGTTTCATAGATCCCATCGGCAACCCGGCTGCCGAACGTCGTCGTGTGGTAGTATTCCTTGATCTCCCATCCGGCGGCCGGGTTGACGACAGAGGGAAACGCCCCGTCGACGCGGCGGGCGAGCGTTCGCAACGGCCCTCCGTGTCGCGTGAACGTCGTCAACGCGCGCGGATCGTAGTCGCACGGGATCCCTCCGATGTTGTCGGCTACGATCATGTTGACTATTGCCGTGAGGTATGCAGGTTTCCTCTTGTCCCCCTTCTGCTTATTCATGGGAACCGGCAATTCGGATCGAGTGTTCCTTCTGATTCGTGAGAAGGCTTGGGCGGCCTGTTCGGCGTTCATCAGACGCGGTTCGACTTCATTGTTCAGCATGTCGGCGCGATGTGTGAAGTACGCCACCAGGGATTCGCCGAGCTTCGTCGACTTTCCTGATGCGTCAACCACGTGCGATGCGTCCAGGCCCAGATCCCCCAAAGCCCCGACGATCGTGGCAAGATCGGGCACGAGGATCTGGCGGGCGCCTCTTGAGGTGAGGTGCAGCCAACCTGCTGGCTAATCGAGCGCACGTTGGCCCAGAAATGCTTGGGCTGCGTGCGAAACCGAGAGTCCGGCTTCAATCTGACTCCTCATCGAGGCGCCGTACGAATTCGGTAAGCGAGACACCCAGGGCCGCGCAGATCTCGCGAAGCTCCAGGATATCGACTCGCCGCTCACCCGACTCGTACTTGCTCACGAAGGACTGCGGCTGTCGCAGCTTGCGAGCCAGATCGGCTTGGCGCAATCCGGCGGCACGGCGCATCTGGCGCAGAAGCGCAAGCAGACGATCCTGCGCATGTGATTGATTTCGACGCGCCATGGCGGGCAGGGTATGCGGGCTTGACGGGAATCCCAAATTAGGATGCGCTGCCGCTCGTCGCCGCCCGAGCTTCGGGCCGAGTTGAGTAGGAGATGCGCGTGTAGACGCTTCTATTCGATGATGGCCGGACCGTCGAAGTCGCTCGTTTCTCGGCAGGGCTGCTCAAATGGATCGGCAACAAGCAGCGCGCGGCGCATCAGATTGCCTCGCATTTTCCCGCGGATTACGGCGTGTACTTCGAACCATTCTTGGGCAGTGGGGCCGTTATGGCAACGCTCCAGCCGAAGCGGGCTATCGGCTCCGATGCGTTCACGCCGTTGATGGAGATTTGGCAGGCACTGAGGGCGGACCCCGCAGCGTTGAAGCAGTGGTACGCAGAACGTCACGCCCGCATGATGAGCGGCGAGAAGGTCGCCGAGTACGAACGCATCAAGGCGTCGTACAACCACAAGCCAAACGGAGCGGACTTACTGTTCCTGTGCCGCACGTGCTACGCGGGCGTCGTGCGTTTCCGACAGTCTGATGGTTACATGTCCACACCCTGCGGCCCGCACAAGCCGGTCCCGCCCGAGGCGTTCGGGGAACGCGTGGATGAATGGCACCGACGCACGCGGGGCGCGGAGTTCCGGCGGATGGATTATCGCGAAGTCATGGACTGGGCTCGGAGCGGCGACCTAGTCTATTGTGATCCCCCGTATACGCACAGCCAGTCCATCCTGTACGGGGCGCAGAGGTTTCGTCTGCACCAACTGCTCGATGCCATTGCTGAGTGCAAGGCGCGCGGCGTTCGCGTGGCTTTGAGCATCGACGGTACAAAGAGGTCCGGTCAGCACGTCTGTCGCCTGCCGATCCCTGACGGGCTATTCGAACGGGAAGTCCTGGTCAACTGCGGACGGTCCATGCTACGCCGTCTCCAAATGGGCGGGCAAACGCTCGAAGGAGAAGTCGTGGCGGACCGGCTACTCCTGACGTACTGAGCGACGCCGAGGTTCTCGCTCCACCCGATGAAGCGGGGGCTCGCTCCCCTTTTGCTACGCTGCCAGGCACCACCGCGCGCGGGGCGTTTTGACGAACGCGCGTTGCGGATTGTATCGTGATGGGCGTTCGCGGCGCCCGTCCGTGGCGGGGGGGCGCCGGCGAAAGGGGAGACGAGGGAATGCGATCCGTGACCGCCCGCGCGACCGTATCGTCCCGGGCGGCATGGCTCGGCGCAGCAATCACGGTTGCGGTGCTGTTGCCAGCTTGCGGCGGACCCTCGACGACAGGCGCCGACCGCGCCGCTTCGCGCGAGCAGTCCGCCAACGACGGCTGCGGCGAGGCATCGTCGCGCGTCGCCAAGCGATGGAGCGACGACTACGCGTACGTCGCGACGGCGCCGCCCATCATCTTCCATTACGACCACGGCATTCTCGCCGGCAGCTATCCCCCCGGCGTCGAGACCGCCGCGATCGAGTTCGACGACGTCTGCGCCCAGCTTGGCCACGTCTGCCTGTGCGGGGCCGGGGGCTTTCGCATTGCCGGGAAGGTCGTTGAAGCCCTGCGCCGCGGCGGCGGCCCGCTGGAACGAGGCGAGTTCATCCTCATCAGCAGTCGGGATCACGCCGTGAGCGACGCCATCGCGTTTGTGCTCGGCTGCACGCGCCGCTCGGACCCAGCGCACAATCAGTACTTCATCGACGCTTCCGTCGCGACGCCCCGGCGCGAGTACCATTACGACGTGGCGTACGTGCCGGCGAAGGCCGCCGTCCACGTCGTGTATCGCAAGCATCTGCTCGTCGGCCAGGACGAGATGGACAGGCTCTGGGAGATCGAGTCGGCCTTTGAACGCGACCCCGCCTCGGTCAAGCCGGTCGACAGGGAGCGTTATCGCCGCGCGATGGTCGCGATGGTTAGCGACGTGCTGTTCGACCGGATTGCCGGTTTGATCATCGTCGAGCCGATCGAATACGAGGCGTTTCAGCGAAGGCTCGATGCCCTGCGGTCGCGGATGCCATTCCCCTTACCCCAATCGACCGATGGACCGCGGAAGGCTGGCGTTGTCGCCGAGGGTTGCCGCCCCTCGGCCAAGGCCGAGGGTTCTCAAAGAAATCCAACCGATGCGAGAATCGCTTCTCGCACGAGGGCGCTTCGATCGGAGCCGCTGTCCCGGCGCCGGGGCCGTTGGATGTCATGCAGAGGTGGAATCTCGCAAGAGGGCGAGGCCGGCCGCCATCGAAGCGGCTGTTTCAGCGCGGAGCTGGCTATGTCGAATTGGCGCGATACTTAATCACCCGGACTCGCTCAAGCGTCACCAGCCCTTCCTGCACGGCCTGGTCGATGAACGGCATCATCTCGTTGATTTTGTCACGGCTATCGACAATCTCGATCACGATGGGCAGGTCTTCCGACAGCCGCAGGATTTTGGCCGTGTGCATGCGGCTGTGCGCACCAAAGCCCATCGGGCCGCGCAGGACCGTGGCGCCGGCCAGGTGCATCTCCCGGGCCTTCAGGACGATGGCCTCGTACAACGGCTTGCCCTGCCACTTGTCGCTCTCGCCAATGAAGATACGCAGCAGGCAACCATCTTCTGGGATCTTCATGATGTCACACTCCCAGCCAGCTCTCGCTCAATCGAAAGCCTGCCCACACCCCGGCCAGCCCCAGGACGACGCTCGCAGCGATATTGAGTATCGCCCGCCACGTCTGCCCGTCGTTCAGCAAGGCGAAGGTCTCCAGGCCGAACGTGGAGAATGTCGTGTACCCGCCCAGCAACCCGATGAGCAACGCGACGCGGTACTCCTCTCGCACGATCGCCCAGCCGGAGAGAGCCGCCGCCAGGAAGCCGACCAGCAGGCAACCGGTAACGTTGACGACCAGCGTGCCGATGGGGAACACCCCGTTGGCCCACCGCTGCGCCCATCCGCTGACGGAATATCGCAATAACCCGCCTGCGCCTGAACCGATGAAGATGAAGAGACTCTTGAGCATGGCGACTCCTACCTGGACAGGACCTTGGCGCTGGCCTGAGGTAGGAGTCATCGACCCCGGAAACGGGGCGGTTTGAGGCGGACTCCATCGCCGCTGGCATCGTATCCGAGGGGGGCCCGTTCGGGAAGGACCGGAAGGTCTGCTATCACGTAGCAGCGGTGGTAGAGGGCAAATCCCCGCTGCCCGTGGGTGCGGAAGGCTCGGGTTGGGGCGATTCGCCCTGTTCCGGCTCTTGGACGGGATCGGCAGGAAGGGGCTTGCTGAACGCAATCCCCACCTCATGGATCATCTTCATGACGTGGCGGCATCGAACGACCGTGGCTTCGTGCTGAGCCCATTCGCCGTTCGCCTTGTCGGGCACGAGCACGCGGAGCCGCTCTCCGACCGGCATGTATTGAGCGAAGAGGAACGCCAGACCATGCTGGGAGATGTTGCGGCCCACCACGATGATCGGTTCCTCTCCGACCTCACGGAAGATCACGAGGTTCCTATCGCGATAGGGAAGCCGCTTGGATCGCCGCTCCGGGTGCTCCGGCCGAGGCGCCGCGTCCAGCGTCTGCAGGATGGATTCGACCTCGCGTTTCCGGAGCCTGACGCCTTTCATCGATTCTCCTGCCGCCTCTCGCTTGCCCAGTCCTTCCTCGCCGGCTCTTTGCGAGGGGCGATCCCGGCGCCGACAGGACGCTTCGTGGAGCCGCGCGGTCGCCGCTCGGAACAATCGAATGACGATTCTGCCGACAGCGGCTTGATCCGCAGCGGCTGGTGCAGTTAGGCAAAGTCGACGCATCTTGTGCAGCACAGGCTGACAAGCCTGTGACCGCACCGGCTGTTAGCCGGCGCCACACGATAGGATGCCGTCACCGTCACCTACTCTGTTAGGTCCTGCGGCGCGGCTGGCCGTCCCATCACGCGCCGGCAGTACATCGGGACTGCAGCCTCGCGTGTTTAACCCGAACCAAGCCTCTGTCGCCCGGGACTTCTTGCGCCCCGCACGCCCGCAATCTCGGGCGCGACGGCAGAGCGAGGGCGTGCGGCGCTGACGATGCGGGGACGCGATGTCACCTCGTCCTTGGGCTGATGACCTTGGAATCCTCAGAAGCGGGCTCAGAATTCCGGCGCGCCGTCGGCGAGCCGGCCGCCTTCAGTCTGCGGCCCGTGCCTGACGTCCCGGGAGGTCTCCACGCGGGCCGTCCCTTCGCCTGCCCGTGCCTGCGCGTTGCCGCTGGACGTCCCGCGGCCTGGTTTCTCAGCATGCCGCGGCAAGGCTCCGCGTCCGGGGCCGTCGCTCGGCCGCGAATGCGAGTTGAGGCGAGCCTTCCTGCCTTCCACGAGAGCGATCAGGTCGTCCACCATGCTCTTTACCGTCTGCGACTGGGCGCTGAGTTGCTCGGCTGCAGAAGCCGATTCCTCCGCACCGGCTGCATTTTGCTGCGTGACGGCGTCCATCTGGCTCATGGCGACATTGACCTGATCCACACCCTGGGCCTGTTCGTTGGACGCCCGCGCGACTTCATTGATCAGATCAGAGACTTGGGTAACGTGGTCTTTGATCCGAACGAGCAGCGTCCCCGCCTGCTCTGCAACGCCGCTGCCTTCCTTGGCCTTCGCGACCGAGTTCTCGATCAGTTCGGTAATCTCGCGCGACGCCGTGGCTGACCGTTGGGCCAAGCTGCGCACCTCGTCGGCCACGACGGCGAAGCCCTTGCCGTGCTCGCCGGCCCGCGCCGCCTCGACCGCCGCGTTCAAGGCCAGCAAGTTGGTCTGGAAGGCGATTTCCTCGATCACCTTGATGATCTTGCGGATTTCGTCGGAGGACTGATTGATGGCACTCATGGCGTTGTTCAACGCGAGGACGGTCTGGTTGCCGCTCTCCGCGGCCACGCGGGCCTCTGCGCTGAGATCGCTGGCGTGCCGGGCGTTCTCGGCGTTGGTTCGGGTCATGGCCGCCATCTCCTCCAACGCGCTGGTCGTTTCCTCCAAGGACGAGGCTTGGTCGTTGGCGCCCTGCGCCAAATGCTGCGACGCGCCGGCCACCTGGCTCGCGGCGTCGTTGACCTGATCGGCGCCGTCATTCAAGCCGAGGATGACGCGATTCAGAGGCTTGGTGATGCCGCGGGTTACCCAGAACGCCACGCCGATCGCGACCGCCATCGCGACACCGGCGACAGCCAGGCAGGCGTAGACCACCGTCGTGACGGTTTTGTCCTGCGCCGCGGACATGTCGGCGACCGTTTGCTGCCCCAATTGCGCCATCGCGTTGGCCGACTCATAGAATTCATCCTCGTAGCAGCCGGCGCCGATCACCCAGTCCCAAGGAGCAAAGTAGGCCAGTTTGACGACCTTGTCTCTCGGCGCCGCATCGCCGGGGTTCTTCCAGGGATAGCGGATCTCGCCGAGCGCTCCCGGCTCAAGGTCTACGGCCGTCCGGCAAATCTCTTGAATGAATAGCCTTCCGCTGTTGTCTTTGGCCTCCCAGATGTTCTCGCCGTCGCGCTTCCCGTATTGGGAAATCACGTAGTGTCCCCGTGTGGGTCCCTTGGCGTTGAGCACGTAGACGTAGCCCGTCTTGCCGACCGCGACGGACATGATCGCTTGCCGCAGCGTCGTCGTGGACTCCTCCTTCACGCCTACATAGAGCATTCCGACGATCTCCCCGTCGGCGTCCTTGATCGGTTCGTAGGCGGTGATATACCAGGCGTCCACCACGAACGCTCGGCCCCGGAAGGTCCTTCCGTCAAGCACCTCGCGGATCACCGGGTTCGCCTGGCCGTCTGCGTTGAACGCCGGAATATACGTCCCAACGGCTCGCCGTCCGTCGGCGCCGACGACATTCGTACAGACGCGCAGCATGTCGCCCGCCCCAGTCATGCGCTGGAACAACGTGCAGGTTCCACCCACCATCGCCCGCACGTCGTCCACGACCGGGGAAGGCGTACCCGGATCTTCGTTGGCCGCTAATCCTCGACCGCTGATCTGCATCTCAGGCAGTGTGACCGTTTGAGCGGTCTTCGTGTACTGGTTGACGGCCTTCCAGGAGACGGGCCGATCCGAAAACGAAGCGCCGCCGGCCCGTTCAAGCACGTCGCGCGCGACGAGCAGATCGGCATCGACTTTCTGTTGCAGATTGGCCTGTTGGATTTCGCACATCCGGTACACATCGTGCGCAATGTGCTCCAAATCCGCCGACAACGAGACGGTCAACGCCCGCTTGGCTTGCTCGACGACGCCGCTCAGCCCCACCTCAGCCTGCGCGGCGTTCTTGCGGAACGCCTCACCTGCTTGCCAGAGGACCACCCCGGACGCCACGGTCATCGGGACGATTGCCAACGCCAACTTTGAAGCGAACAGCTTGACGCGAAGCGACATGACGGAGACCCCCGACCATTGAACCGTCTGACGACAACCGCCCACCCGACACGCCGAACCCAATGCCCAGCGTCTCTCACTGCGCGGGCTGCCGCTTCGGGCGGTCGTCGCCGAACCCGCTTGCACATCGGCGATCGCGGCCGCGAGCTTGTGATTGCGCCAATGGCGTCTGGGGATTCGTGGGTGATATTGCCAAGCGGCCGAATCGCGTTTCACGCGAGCCCTAGAAAAATCGCCCGCGCGGCCGATGCGACACTCGGATATTCCGACTCGCCACTGTTTGCGACTTCAGCGGCCCAAAGACGTCTTCCTGGCCACCGTGCACGCGCTACGTGCGAGGTCGGTTCTGCCAAGCTGTGTCGTCGTGCCAAGGAGCCCCGACTTCATCTCGGGCGACGCCAGCCCGGCAGCTACAGAGGCGTCAGCGCAACAATGATGTCACCGGTCGGCTCAGCCGCGGGTATGAACGTCCTGATCGCCTCGCATGTGTGCCCGCTTCAATGAGGCCGCGACCTTTCGGCCGCGGAGATGTGAGCGCTTACGCGCACACGGTTGAGGTTGAATCCCCTTCAACGGAGCCGCGACCTTTCGGTCGCAGAAACGCCCGACGCGCCGGCGTACGCGCTTCCGGACCGGAGACACCCCTGACGGAAGACCGTGCCCTTCGCATCGCCTCAACCGTGCCTGAATGAGCCGAGCAGCCACGATCTCCACGCACGGGCGACTCGTCTCGCGTCCCACAGGGACCCGCGCACACGGCGTCGGACTGCGACAAACCGGCGATTCCACGCCGGACCGGGTATCCGTCGGCAAGATCGCCTGTACGGAGACACCAGGGTAATTGCATTCTCCCCAACAGAGCCGCGACCCGCCACGGCGGGGAGCGGTCCAGACGTCGGGCACGAAAACTGCTCCCTCGTCCGCCGCGGCGGACGGCTCTGTTCAGACGTACGCCGTCGTGGCCAACACGGCGAGAATGCGATTGCCTTGACGGAGACGCAGATTGGGGTGTTTACCCCATTGATGTGCCCTTCAAGGGAAAGGATCATGAGGTGTTCCTCCATCGCGGAGGAATGTGTCGACCGTCTTGCTCGATGGCGGCGCGGCCGATGAGATTCCGGCATCGTTTGGATGGGCGGGGAGCTTGACATGCGATGCCTGAATGGCGTATGCTGATGACTCGTGCATTAGTGGGCGCCGGCCCATCGGGATGTCACGTCGGCGAACGGACTCGCGATGGCGCTTCACTTGAGCCGGCAGTCTTCTGTGCCCACGCGGGGGGTGGAGAGGATTGGAAACGCTTCCGCTCCCATGTCGATTGCGCGCAAGAAGGAGAGCCGTGAACCAATCTGCCAGCAAATCGGCACTACGTGACCGTCACGCTACAGCGACTCAAGTAAGCCATCCGCTTGGATTGTCGGCGCTCGCGCCGCGCGGACCGCGCGCGAGGCAAACCAGGCGGTCGCTTGCCGGACGGCCGCTGCGACGGCGCGTGGCGTGCGATGGATGGGCGGCGACGAATCGCCGCCCGATAAGAGCGGGAGAGAACGAAGGGAGGACAGCGATGTAGGAAGACAGGGGCGGTTGAAGCGGCACAACGGGGAAGAGAAGCGCAGATAAGAGGCGAGCCGGTTGTCCCTTGGCGAAGAACGAACCGGCCCGCGTAGTGTCGGCCAGCGCTCTCTCGAGCGGGCCTAGCTACTCCTTATTCTACGTTTCATCCTTCGAAGGTCAAGCCCGAAGGCGGGTTTGACGGCGGTGATGACTGCGCCTACGTACCGCCCAACCGCCCCTTCTTGAGAGTCTGTATCCCATAACGCCTGCTCGGTTCCGGTCGCGCACACACGGCGGTTGGGACTCTGCCGCCGCGAGCGGTGACGGTAGTGCGCGGATCCCGGCGAACGTGTCGGCAGCGCCGCGGACCGACGGGCGTGGGCATGCGGAGGTATCGCACCGCGAAACGGTTCGTGGCGCAGTCGTTTCCGAGTTTTGGAGGACAATTGAGATGGCAAGAAAAACGACATGTATCCTGATGTGCGCCGCGGTGGCGGCGCTGGTATTGGGGGTCTTTCCAACAACGACCCTCGCACAAAAAGGCAGCCGGGCGCTGGACGTGCTCGTGCCCACGACGGACGCGCCGGGACTGCCGAGATTGAACCGGGACACGGAGCCGTGCGAGAACCCATCGCCGCCTCCGCCGACGTTGAACGTCCAGTTGCTCGACCTCGACCTGCCGCCGGGACTCGAGCATCACTTCACGCAGAACGGCAATCACTACTGCCTGACGCTCGATGTCACGGTGAACCCCGTCGTGTTCCAGCTCGAGGTCGATGTCTCCGGCCTCGACCCTGGCGGGCCCGATGAGGAACTCATCCGGGCGGGGCAGTTCTTCTTGAACTATGAGAATGCCGCCTGCACGCCCGGTTTGGTCGTGTGCCGGTTTGACGGGATCGAGACCGGCGAACCAGGACCGGCCGGCAACCCCGACCAGTCGCCCTTCCAGCAGGAAATCGTGGAATGGCACACGCCTCCCGCGGGCGGCAATCCCGGCGTATTGGGCTACAGCGTCGGCATTCCCTTCGGC
>CAZERK010000004.1:10731-23168 GCA_964514515.1 uncultured Planctomycetaceae bacterium | reverse complement strand
TCCGATGCGTTGATGAGCCGGCCGTACAGCCGCGGCATCGAGTCCGCCTACGAGGACGTCCTGTTCCACGGCGAGGCGTTCCGTGGCATCGAGTCGGTTCTGGGTTGTTCAGGCAGGGGGATGGTTGCTCGACTTCGACCCGCCGCGCCGCCGCGCGATTGGATGAGCGAGCCGCTGCGCAGCGATTGGATCGCCGATCCGCTCATCATCGACGCGAGCTTCCAGATGATGATCCTCTGGGGCTACGAGGAACTGGGCGTCGTCTCGCTGCCGTCCTACGTCGCTCGATACCGCCAGTATCGTCGTCGGCTGCCGGCTGAGGGCGTCACGGCGGCGATGGAGGTGCGGCATCGCAGTCCGCACAAATTGGTGGGCGATTTCTGGTTCCTGGATCGGTCCGGTGAGGTCGTGGCGAGGATGGAAGGCTACGAAGCAACCGCCGACGCATCGTTGGCCCAGACGTTTAGGAAACGAACCCTCCCGACCGAAGCCGGCAGGATTGTTTAGCCGCGGTTTGACTGCGCCAAGGAGCCCTGGACTTCAGTCCGCGCCGCGCCGCGAACGGGCGATGCCAAAATAGCATTGTTTAGCCGCGAGCCGCAGGCGAGCGCTTGCCCGACCGTCCGTCGCGCACCTGCCGTCGGATGCGATGAACCTGACGAAGATGTCCAACGACTCTGCTATCGCCATCGTCGGAATCGGCTGCGTCTTTCCCGGCGCCGCCGATCCGTCGAATTTCTGGCAGAACATTCTCGCCGTGCGCGACATGGCCCGCGAGGTCCCGCCGGGCCGTTGGGTGCTTGATCCGCGTCAGGTCGTCTCCCGCCAGCCGGCTCCGGACAAGGCCGTCACGACGCGAAGCTGTTTCGTTGAGGAGTTCGTCCTGGACGCCGCCGGCCTGGACATCGATCCGGACCTGCTGCGGCAACTCGACCCGTTGTACCATCTGACGCTGCACGCCGGTCGCCAGGCGTTTCAAGACGGCCATACGGCCCTGCTCGACCGCCGCCGTGTCGGTGTCATCCTGGCTGCCATCGCGCTGCCGACCGAATCTTCCTCGGCGTTGACCCGACAAATCCTCGGCCGCGCGTTTGAAGAAGCCCTATTGCGAACGGCCCGATCTGATGGTCGCGGCTTCCGACGAGACCCATCGGCTCGTTGCTCCGCCACGGCGACAGGCGACGGCCCCGCTTCCACGGTTGCCCATCCAAAGTTGTTGCGCGGCGGTCCCGCTTCGACCGTCTCCCATCCAAACCCGTTGTGCGACGGGGCTGCCGCGTCGTCCGACAATCCGAAGCCAGGAGCCAACGGCTCGACGGCTCAGCTCGGCGATTCGCACGCGGAACCTGTCGCGCACCCGTTGAACGCACGCGTGACGGCGCTGCCCGCGTCGTTGCTCGCGGAGGCGCTGAACCTTGGCGGCGACAGTTACACGCTGGACGCGGCCTGCGCCTCGTCGCTCTATGCCCTCAAGCTCGCCTGCGATGAGCTGACCGCCGGTCGGGCCGACGCGATGCTGGCCGGAGGCGTCTGTCGCCCGGATAACCTCTACACGCAGATGGGCTTCACCCAACTTCGGGCGTTGTCTCGGTCCGGCTGCTGCCGACCGTTCGACGAAGCCGGCGACGGGCTGCTCGTCGGCGAGGGCGCCGGCGTCGTCCTGTTGAAGCGCCTCCGCGACGCCGTGCGCGACCGCGATCGCATCTACGGCGTCGTCCGCGGCATCGGTCTGTCCAACGACGTCGGCGGCAGCCTGCTGGCCCCGGATTCCGAAGGCCAAATCCGCGCCATGCGACAGGCTTACGAAGCCTCCGGCTGGTCGCCGACCGACGTCGGGTTCATCGAATGCCACGGCACCGGCACCCCGCGAGGCGACGCCGTCGAGGTGCACAGCCTGCGAACGCTATGGGGGCCGGACGGCTGGCGGCCCAGCCAATGCTCGATCGGCTCGATCAAGTCCATGATCGGCCATCTTCTCACGGCCGCCGGCGCCGCCGGACTTATCAAGACGCTGCTGGCCCTGCGGCATCGGACGCTGCCGCCGTCCGCCAACTTCCGTCGCTGCGCCGACGTGATCCCGCTGGCCGGCAGCCCCTTTCGCGTGCAGACGCAGGCCGAGGCTTGGCCGTCGCCGCCGTCAGGAGTCCCGCGGCGCGCAGCGGTCAACGCCTTCGGTTTCGGCGGCGTCAACGCCCACGTCTTGATCGAAGAATGGCCGCAAGTCGGCGGCTACGGCGTTCCTGCCTCGGATGGCAGTCGCCCGGCTTCGGCGATGTGCAGCGAAGTCCCCGACAAGGCAGCAGAAAGACGGCCGTCTGACGCGCGCGGCTCCGGGCAAGCGCCGGCCTGCGTCCCGGAGCGCGTCAGCCTCGACGAACCGGCCGTCGCCGTCGTCGGACTGGCCGCCCAGTTCGGCGGCGTCTCCTCGTTGGACGCGCTCGCCGAGCGCGTCCGCGGCCGTCACCCCTTGCGTGAGCCTCGGCCCGTGCGGCGTTGGCACGGCATCGACGATTGGGCGCGGGATTGCCTTGCAGGACATGACAATAGGGTACAAGCGCCTTACGGGCTGACGTTTTCGACGGAACCGGCCGCTTTCGGCTCGGAGCCTGTCGCCTTTCTCCACGAGTTCCTGGCCGGCGTCGTTTGCCACGGGATCCTGAGCGGCGTCGGATCGACCGGGGCCTACCTCGACGGCGTTCGCGTGCCGGTCGGCAAGTACCGCCTGCCTCCCAACGAAATCGCAGAACTCCTGCCGCAGCAGCTTCTGATGTTGGACGTGGCGGCGGCCGGCTTGGAAGACGCAGGATTGCCGCTTCGTCTCCGCCGGCCAAGGATGGGCGCGATCATCGGCATCGCGCTCGACTTGAACACGACGAACTTCCATCTGCGATGGTGGATCCCCAGTCAGGTTCGGCGATGGGCGTCGGCGTTGGGAATCGAGCTGTCCGCCGGACAAGAGCAGCGATGGATCGAGGCGCTTCGCGACGCCGCCTGCCCGCCGCTCGACGCCGCTCGCACGCTCGGCGCCTTGGGCAGCATCGTCGCCAGCCGCATCGCGCGCGAGTTCGAGTTCGGCGGTCCCAGTTTCACGGTCTCCTGCGACGAGGCGTCCGGCGTCAAGGCGATGCAGATCGCCGCCGGCATGTTGCATCGCGGCGAACTGGATGTCGCCTTGGTCGGCGCGGTCGACCTGGCCGGCGATATCCGCGCGGTCATCGCGTCGCAAGCATCGGCCAGCCCGTCAGACGCCGATGCCTGGCAAAGGGGGACAGGCTCCGAACCGATGGCGGTCGGTTCCGCCGAAGGCGTCAGCCCGCGAGGCGCCAATCCCCTTCTGCCACGGAGCCCGATCGGCGAAGGCGAGGCCGTCGGGCTTGCCTCGTCCGAGTCTTCTGAGTTGTTCGACGCCTCAGCGGGCGGACGCGAAGCCGTTGCCGCCCCCGTCAACAGGCACGCTTCCGTCGGCGTCCCAGTCGGCGAAGGCGCCGCCGCCTTGGTTCTCAAGCGCCTCGACGACGCCCTCCGTGACGGCGATTTCGTCTATGCCGTCCTGGACGGCTTCGGTCGGGCCGCGGGGCCTTGCGACGGCACACGCGCAGACGTTGCGGAGCTGACGCTCGATGCCGGCAGCGCCGTCGTACCGCCCAGCGGGGCCGCGCCCGGTCTGTCTCGAGTCGTCGAGGCCTGTCTGAGCCTGCAAGATGCCGAAGCTCCGTGCCACGCTCGCGTCATCGTCGAGGCTGCCGACGGTAACACGGTCTTCGCCCGATTGCACGGCCCTGCGAGCACAAGATCCAAGGAGCTTTCTCCCGATGACGCCAAGGAGCCCCGGGCTTCAGTCCGGGCGGCGCCGCGAACGGGCGGTTCTGAGACAGCCTCCATGCGCGGGACTCGGTCGTCGGCTGACGACGAGAACGAAGCGGCATCGCCACGAAACGTGTTCGTCGCGTTGGGAGGCGAGCCGTTCGATCCGCCGCTGCCCGATGGACCCGGCGACGAGGCCTTGCTTGCTTCGCCCGTGCAAGAAGCACCGCGGCAGCCGGCTGAGGCGAATCCGTCTCGACTCGGCTGGCGAACGGACGAGCTTCGCACCTCGACCAACGGCAACGCGCTTTCGCGGGAGGATCTCGATACTCGGTTGTCGCACGGCTTGCTAGAATCGTTGGAACGCGGCGCCGCAGGCGTCGCGAAGGCGCACAACGCCTTCCTGCGATTCTCGCGGACGGCCGTCGACGGGCTCTCCGACGCGATGGCGCTGCAAGCGCGCCTGGCAACGGCGTGCGAGTCCTCCAGATTGGAAATCGTCCCAGTTGTTTCTCCTGACGCGCACGATGCAACGGCCGACTTCGAACCGGCGACTATCGCGCCTTCGATTGCCTCGTCGCCTCCAGCCTATTCCCGGGCGCAATGCCTCGAATTCGCCGTTGGCTCGGCGGCCAAGGTGCTCGGCGGCGAGTTCGCCGAGGTTGACCGCTATCCCGTGCGGGTGCGCCTGCCGGACGAACCGTTGATGTTGGTAGACCGCATCCTCGCCGTCGAAGGCGTCAAGGGCTCGCTCACGCGCGGCAGGATCGCGACGGAGCACGACGTGCGGCCGGACGCCTGGTACCTGGACGGCGGTCGTTGTCCGACCTGCATCGCCGTGGAGGCCGGACAGGCGGACCTGTTCCTTTCCGCCTACTTGGGGATCGACTTGGCCGTCAAGGGGCGGCGAGCCTATCGCCTCCTCGACGCCACAGTTACGTTTCACGGCGACCTGCCGAAGCCCGGAGAGACCATCCGCTACGACATCGAAATCCTCCGCTTCGTGCGTCAGGGCGACGTCTATCTGTTCTTCTTCCAGTTCGACGGCACGATCGACGGCCGGCCCGTTCTCAGCATGCGCGACGGATGCGCCGGCTTCTTCACGCCGCAGGAGATCGAGCGAAGCGGCGGCATCATCCTCACGGCCGAGGACGCCTCGGCGTCGCCCGGCCGTCGCTCCAACGGCTGGCACGGCCTCGCCCCTGCAGCCAGCACCGTGGAGCAATACGGAGACGATGCCCTGGCGGCCCTCCGCGCCGGCGATCTCGAAGGTTGTTTCGGTCCGGCGTTCGGAGGCCTTGATCTGCACGATCCCCCGCGCCTGCCCGGCGGTCGGATGAGACTGATTGACCGCGTTGTCCATCTTGACGGCCGCGGCGGCCGATTCGGCCTCGGGCTGATCCGAGCTGAGGCCGACATCCATCCCGACGACTGGTTTCTGACCTGTCATTTTGTCGACGACAGGGTCATGCCGGGCACGCTCATGTACGAATGCTGCCTGCACACGCTGCGCTTCTACCTGTTGCGGCTGGGCTGGCTCGGCGAACAGTCCAGCGTCTGCTACCTGCCGGTTCCGGGAACCGCCGGTGCGCTGCGGTGCCGCGGGCCCGTCACCCCGAAGACGCGCAAGGCCGCCTATCAGGTTGAGATCAAGGAGATCGGCTACCGGCCGGAGCCCTACGCCATTGCTGACGCGCTGATGTTCGCGGACGATCGGAAGATCGTGCACGTGCGCGATCTCTCGATCCGATTGGCGGGCCTGACGCGCGAACGGACGGAGTCGCTTTGGCGCCGTCGAGCCGTCGACAGGTCGCCTCGTCCGGCGACTCGCGCCGGGCAGCCGCCGGAAACAACCGTCGCAGAACGATCGGCTTGTTCTGCGATGCAAGCGCCTTCGAACGATGCAGCGGGGCAGTTGGTTTCTGAAGCTACCCCCCGGCCAAGGCCGGGGGCTCTCAATGCGAAAGACGCCCCCGGAATGGCAAACGGCCTCAAGACAACAAACGACCCCGAGACGACGAACGCTTGCGGCACGCCGGGGGCTCCCAGGAAGCCGCCGCTGTTTGACAGAAGCCGCATCCTCGCCTTCGCCGTCGGCAAGCCCTCGGAAGCCTTCGGCGAGTCGTATCGCCCGTTCGATCACGACCGCCGCATCGCCCGGCTGCCGGGCCCGCCTTACCAATTCCTGGACCGCATCGTGTCCTGCGAGCCGGTTGCCTGGCGACTCGAGCCGGGCGGTTGGGTCGAGGCTGAATACGACGTGCCGCCCGACGCCTGGTACTTCCGAGCCAACCGTCAACGGTCGATGCCTTACTGCGTGCTGCTGGAGATCGCTCTGCAATCGTGCGGCTGGCTGGCGGCCTATCTCGGCTCGGCCCTGCACAGCCAGGCCGACTTGTCGTTCCGAAACCTGGACGGCGCCGCCACGTTGCACGAGGAGGTCTTCCCCGACGCGGGCACGCTGACGATTCGCGTTCGCATGACGGACGTTTCCGTGGCCGGCGGCATGATCATCGAGAAGTTCGACATGCAAATCCGGCGTGCGGGCCGCGTCGTCTTCGACGGCGCCACGTCGTTCGGGTTCTTCTCCGACGCCGCGTTGGCACAACAGATCGGCATCCGCGATGCACGCCAGCGCGCCCACGTGCCTGACGCCCACGCAATAGCGCAGGCTGCGTCCTTCGAATTGGAGGACGTGCCGCCCAGGACGCCCGACGATCTGCCCTGCGAAGCCCGCAGCGGTCCCGCCGACGAAACGACCGGCGCCTCAACCGTCGCGCCGCACGGCGACTTGATCGTGCCAGTCGCGGGCGACGATGAAGAGACCAGGAACGAAGCGTCGGCCGTTGCGCATCTCGGCGGCCTGGCCATGCCGGCCCGCGCGCTGCGCATGGTCGATCGAATCGACGTGCTTCTGGCCGATGGGGGACCGTTCGGTCTGGGCTACGTTCGAGGGACGGCGGCCGTCGACCCCGATGCCTGGTTTTTCAAGGCGCATTTCTTCCAGGATCCGGTCTGGCCCGGCTCGTTGGGTCTGGAATCGCACCTGCAACTTTTGAAGGCGTACGCCGTCCGCCGTTGGGGCGACCGTCTCGGCACGTCCCATCGCTTCCAACCGATGACGACCGGCCTGCGGCACGTTTGGAAGTATCGCGGACAAATCCTCCCGACGAACCGACAGGTCGTCGTCGAGGCCGTCATCACGGAGCGTTTGGACGGCCGCGAGCCGCAACTGAAGGCCAACGGCCTGCTTGGCGTGGACGGACTGTACATCTACGAGATGATCGACTTCGGCCTGCGATTGGTGGAAGACGCGTAGCCGCACCGCCGCGAGTTCGAGACAGCCATGAGCACGACCTTGCTCCCCTTCACGAAGATGCAGGCCTTGGGCAACGACTATATCTACGTCGATTGCTTCCGATACGACGTGGGCGGCATCGATCTGCCCGCGCTGTCTCGGGCCGTGAGCGACCGGCATTTCGGCGTCGGCTCCGACGGCCTCATCCTGATCCGCCCGCCGACCCCGGCCGCCCACGCCGACGTGCGCATGGAGATGTACAACGCCGACGGCTCCCGCGCGGAGATGTGCGGCAACGGCATCCGCTGCGTCGCGAAGTACGCCCTGGATCACGGGCTTGTACGCGGCCGGCCCGTTACGAATCTCGGGGCGCCGCCCCATCCGCCGACAGCTTGCCCGCCAAGCGATGCCCGCGAGGTCCGCGTCGAGACGGACCGCGGCGTGCTGGCGCTATTGGCCTATCCGCGAGAAGGCCCCGTGCGGACTGTGCGCGTCGATATGGGCCCGCCGATCCTCCAGCCGCATCGAATTCCCATCAGCTTTGACGGCGACGTCTGCGTCAGGCAGGATTTCCTCGTCGGCGAAAGCAGCCTCACGCTGACGTGCGTCTCGATGGGCAATCCGCACGCGATCGCGTTTGTCCCCTCGTTGGACGACATCGACCTGCCTCGGTTGGGGCCGCTGGTCGAACAGCATCCATCGTTTCCCCACCGCGTCAACTTCCACGTCGCCGTCGCGGAGAGCGCCGGCGAGGTCCGCGTGCGCACCTGGGAGCGCGGCAGCGGCATGACGCTCGCGTGCGGCACGGGCGCCTGCGCGGTCCTCGTCGCGGGCGTGCTGGAAGGGCGCCTCGATCGGGCGGCGACGGTCCACCTGCCGGGAGGCGATTTGTTCATCGAATGGCCGCAGGAGCCTTCAGCGACGACAGCGCCGTACGGCCTTGGCCGGGATGCTTCGCGCGCACCGTCTTTGAGAGCCCCCGGCCTTGGCCGGGGGGGTGCGCCTGCAACCGATCAGGACCAAACGGCGCATGACGCCTCCGGCGCGAAGACCGCCCCCGCATCCGTCTTCATGACCGGCCCGGCCGTGGAGGTGTTCAGCGGCGCTTGGCCGCTGCCCGCCCGCGGCCCATCAGTACCATCGTGACGTAGCAGACCACGGCGTTGAAAATGAACATGAAGAGGACCGTTGCGGACAAGGCCAACGCCGCTTCAGGGGAGACGCCGCGGCGTCCGAGGAGGAAGATGTACGCCGCGTCGCGCGTGCCGATGCCCGAGACCGAGACGGGCAGCAGGCCCAGCAACGTGCCGCACGCGACGGTGGCCAGAAGGTAGGGGAACGACACGTCCATCCGCATCGCCATCGCGAACAGATAGACCTGGAAATGACTGACCAGCCAGAGGACGAGCGTCACCGCTCCCGGCGCCGGGAGCCCCCCGACAAGCTGGCCTCGTAGAATTCGCAGGAATCCGTCGAACTCGCCGCCGAGTTGCTCGCGGTACGTGCGGATCACGGGCGCCTTGGCAAGCCAGTCCCGCCATCGCTTTCGCAAAGGCCTCGCCAAGACGAAGGCGGCTGCGACACACGCGGCACCGATGACGGTCAACGCGATTGCCAACTCGCGCGTCCACGAGGCGGGACCGATCACCATCGCCGAGACGATTCCCAGCAGCAGGACCGCCGCCACGTCAAATAAGCGGTCGACGACGGCGACGCCCAAGGCCCATCCCCATGAGGCGTCGACCTCGCGCAGGACGCCTGCCTTGGCAAGCTCGCCGACCTTGCCCGGCGTCACGGTCCCCCAGAACGTCCCGACCAAGACGCTTCTGACAAGAAGCGATGGCGCGGCGCGCCGGCCTCCATGCCGCAGCACCCGCCCGAGCCTGCCGGCGCGCAGGGCCGTCTGCGGGACAAACATCAACAGGCCCAGCACCAGGAGCGATACGTCCTGGCTGAGCAGGATTCGGCCCGTCTGCCTCAGATCGAGACGCGCCAAGATGGCGATCAGAAGCGCCAAGCCGATGATGCGAAGCAGCCAGCGCGCTCGGCGCCGGACGCTGCGCCGTGGCGAGCCGTGCTGCGGGTCGGATTCGTTCGGTTCCCATCGCCTTGAACCAGCCGAGACGACGGTCGACGAAGGATCCGTTGGAACCTCGCCAGGAGCTGAAGGCGAACGGTGTTCCTGCGCTTCGACGAGGGAGGGCGTGCCGCCGCTGGTTCCGGACATCAACGGCCCTCTCCAGGACGCCTTCCCGCGGCAACGAGGTTCCACGTCGCGCACCGCAGGGCGCGACCCAAGATCGCTTCCAATGCGGAGTCAGCCCAGCAGGCTATCGCCGAAACGGGGTACGTGGCTGCCTGCGGGCGCAACACGACCTCGGCAAACGGCGTGGAGAACAAGCCTTGCGGACGAATCCGAACGTCCACGAATCCCGCCGCCTCAAGCGCCGCTCGGAGTTGGTTCGCAGACAGCTCTCGCTGGTCGCTCGAATACGACGAGTCCACCCGTTTGCGCACCAGTCGTGCGGCTCGAACGAGGGGATTCCCAGGATGGGGTTCGTTCGCTGCCAGCCAGCCGCCGGGCTTCAGCCATCCGACCATGCCCCGCAGCGCTTCGTCCAGGCGATCCAGATGGTGCAGGACGCCGATCATCAGCACGACGTCGAACAGGCGACGGGGGCGATAGGTGTGGATGTTCGCGACTTCGAACGTCGCCTCCCGGCTGCCGTTGTGCAATTGCGCATAGCGGATGAGCTGTTCCGAGTAATCGATTCCGTGGTACGTCGCATAGCAACCCCGCAGGTGCGCGGCCGAGAAGCCTGCTCCGCAACCTGCCTCCAGGATTGAAATGCCGTTCGTGGCGGGGATCGCGGTCAGCGTCCGTCGCAGCCGTTGCCGTCGCGCCAATCGCGACGCCGGCACGAGGTCCTTACGACAGTAGTCCGCCGCGATGCGATCGAACAACGCCCGATCGCGTTGTTCAACGGCGTTTGGGGAATCCTGGGCAGGTCCAGAGGCAGGTTCGTTCATGGTTGTTGGCTGAATCGATTCGTCGCTGGGCGCCCCTTTTCGATGGCGGGCATCTGTCGGAACGGTGTCGACGGCACGCTCAACGGTTTCTGGGGCTTGCTTGGCCCTGAGCAGCGGGTCGTCAACGACTGCCTCGTTTATCGATCATGTCCGCCAGCAAGGCGAACATGCCGCTATTCAAGGCGAACAGCAGCAGCAGCACCGTCTTGTCCGTCAGGTTGCTCAGGTACAACGTGTCGTAGGCCGCGCTGACGAGGAAGGCGGCGAACAGCAACACCGCGACCGGAAAGAACACGCGCATTGGAGCGAAGTACGTTCCCGTTCGCACAATCAGTTGAACGAACATCAGCGTGTCGCGGATCGGGCGAATCTTCGACTTGCCGATTCGCGGGCTGTAGCCGATCGGTACATAGCGCACGGCATAGTTGTTGGTCAGCATCGCCAGCGTGATCGTCGTCGTGAAGCTGAAGCCGTCGGGGAGCACGTTAAGGAACTTCTCCGCCACGGGCCGGCGAAAGACCCGCAGCCCGGAGTTGAGGTCCGGGATGTTCTGCCCGGCCAGCCAGCACGCGTACGCCTTGAGAAACACCTTCGGAATCCGGCGGATGAGCGGATACGACGCGTCGGCCGCCGTCCGCGCGCCAACAACCATGTCCACGTCGCGCACCGCATCGAGGAGTTCCGGAATGCGCTCGTTGGGATACGTGCCGTCGGCGTCCGTAATCACGATCAGGTCTGACCGGCTGTGACGAATGCCCGTCTTCAGCGCCGCACCGTAGCCGCGGTTGCTCGCGTGACGGACCACGCGCAGGCCCGAATCCTCGGCCGCGAGGGTCTGCAAGACCTCTGCGGTCCGATCGGTCGAACCGTCATCCACAGCGATCAATTCGTACGTTCGAGGGTCCGGCAGAGAGGCCCGCAGCGACGCGACGGTCTGTCGCACGGCGTTCTCTTCATTGTAGCAGGGCAGGACCAGCGAGAATCGCGGTTCAGGCGTCGCTTCGCCGTACGACATGGCATCCTACTCTCAGACGGATCATCGCGCGTGCTCCGCGCACGACGCGCGTCAACGTAACATGCTCCAACCTGCCCGCGGCCCGACGGATGATATCCGCCGACAAGAGAGGCAACAAGCTCGGCCGGGCGGGCGGAGACAAGCGTCGGCGCAACCGCCTCTTTCCCCGTCAGAACGGGATTCTGCGGAACCGACGGCGGCGCCTCCTATCAGCGCCGTCCCGATCGATCGGGATGAGGGAGCGGTTGTCGTGCCCAGCGTCGTGACTGTGCCCGCGACAGAGGCTGCCCACGGCCAAGGCCGGCGGCTTTCATCGGCCGCAAAAAACGCGGGCCCGCGGGCGCCCGCCCGGATATCCGTGGCCGTGCCTCAATAAGCGCCGAACGGCTGAAGCACGCAATTGGCGAACGCCTGCAGGGCGATGATAGCCGCGATGAGGACCATCGCTCCGCCATCACCTACAGGACCATCCTGTACAGCGACGGCAGGATCACCGACGGCGCCGGCGGCTTCGGCAACGTCAGCGACGCAACCGACGTCAGTCTCGGCGAAGGCAACGTCGGCCGTGTCGGCATTGGCTACGGCGGCATCGGTTGCGCCGGTGCGCATCGGGATAGGCCGGCCCGAGCGCCCGTTCGCGCGGCTTCTCCGGGCCGACCGCGTTTGCTGCGCCAGCCGCGCCAGGCTCCAGACTGCCATGCACAACATCAGGGGGTACACGGGAAAGGCATAGCGATCGACGCTGGTCAGCAAGACGGCGTGCAGAAGGATGTAGCCGTGAGGCGCCAGGCAGAGGATGCCGGTCGCCCAGTCACGCTTCGCGAGCCAGACGATGCCGGCGAGGATCGTCATCCAGGAGGCGGTGAGCACGATCCAGAGATACGGCCGGCGCAGGGCATCGTAGGCTTGGGCAATCCATCCGCGTTGGAACCGCTGCTCGAACAACTCCTTGGCGCGTGCCAGATAAGGCTCGCCGACCATGCAGTTGCCTTTGTACTCCGGCCTCATGCCGATCACGGGCCAGATCGAGTTGCAGCTCCGTTCCCAAGTACTGCGATTCGACTTCACCGCCGTGATGCCGTACATGAGTCGCAGGTTCTTGCCCACGGCCGACAAGTAGCCGACGAGATTGCCTCGGAGGGATTGCATGGCGATGTCGCCGGCCGCTTCAGGCGACGAATCGAGCACCTTCTGTCGAATCGGCAGCATTTTGGGGTGCTTGGAGTAGCCCGCATCGCCTGGGTCGGGGCATTGTCGAGTTCAAGAAGGGATTGAAGGACGTCGGCGAGG
>CAZERK010000004.1:0-10721 GCA_964514515.1 uncultured Planctomycetaceae bacterium | reverse complement strand
CACCTGCTGTCGATCCGGGAGCATTGTGCGGTGCTTGGAGTAGCCCGCCGCGCCTGGGGCGGGGCATTGTCGGAGCTATTCTTCTTACACCTCGCGCGCCGGGGCGAACGCCTCGATCGTTGGATCGATCAGACCGTAATTGAAGGCGCCGCAGAACAGCAGGAACTTGGCGCCGCGGTCAGGAGCGCCGGACGCCTTCTGCCGCTGCTTCCATTGGGTGGTCATGCCTGCGTAGGCCGCGCCGCCCAGGACCATCGCCACAAGGACGGCGGTCACCGCGCCGTGAGGCCGGCGGTGCCGCAGCGCCGTCACGAGCAGGGCCGGCACGAGCAACGCGACGAACGACTGCCGGACCATGTAGCCCATGCCGACGACCGTGCCGTCGCCCAGATACCTGCCCGGCCACCCTCGGCTGCGCAGCAAGGCCGCCGCGACCCCCGCCGCCCCGAGCCGGACGTTGACGGTCTCCGTCAGCAGGACGTGTTCGTAGCCCACGACCAGCGGGAAGCCCAGCATCAGCAGGAGGACCGCCAGCGCGGCCGGCCGTCCGGCATGACGCCGCAGCGCGCACGCCAGAAGGATCGCCGCGATCGTGCCGAGCAGCGTTTGCGTGAGGATGAAGACGCCCGGCGTGATCCCCCAGACCTGAGCGACCGCGTACAGGTAGTAGGGGAAGCCCGGCGTGCGCATGTAGTCCCAGGTTTGCCACGCGCGCGTGCCCTCCCAGACGCGGCTGAGGTCTAGATAGTGCATCGAATCGTAGGAGACGACCAGCGGCAGGGCGGGCATCAGCAGCAGCTTGAGAACCGCAAAGACCAGGATACTCCACGCAAACAGCCGACCGTGCGTACAGTCGGTCGCAGTCGCGGCTTCGGGTCGCATCGCCTGGTTGTCGCGGTCGCGTTCCGTCATCCGATGAGCTCCCGTTGTTCGCGATTTGGGTTCCGAGCGAATATCGTCATGCGTCCGCCGCCTTCGCGTGCCAGTAGTATTTGAACAGGATTCGTTCCGCGTCGCCGATGGCTGCCGTCCGTGGCGTGACCAGCCGGTCGTAGAACGTGCCGTACGCTTGACGATAGGCGTCGGCGTTCTCCGCGCACGTGGGCTGTCGGTATTCCGCGGCCTTGCGACGCCAGTCCGCCAAGGCGCTGCGATCCTCGCAGAGCCGGCAAAGCACCGCGACGGCCTCGTCCTTGGACCGCACCAGCAGTCCGGCGCCGGACGCCTTGACGCGTTCCGGCAGGGCGCCCTGACTGGACGCGATGACCGGTACGCCTGCCGCCCAGGACTCGCTTAGCGAGAAGCAGAACGTCTCGCGGCACGTCGGCAAGATCAACGTTACGTCGATCCGGTGCTCCGCGAGCAACCTGCAAATCTCATCGCGCACGTACGGGCCGTAGATGCGCAGGCGATCCTCCAGCTCCAGGCGCTCCAATCGATGGCGATAACCGAGAACGTCGACGGGACCGAAGACGTGCCATTCAAACGGCATCGCCCCAACCAGGAACAAGATCATCAGGTACACCTCCGATCCCTTCCACGGATACGCGATCTGGCCGACCACCGCGACGCGCAACGGCTCCCGGGCGGACGTGCCTGGTGACTGGACGTTTGGGGCGTCATAGCCGTGCGGGATGATTCGCCCGTGATTGGGCAGCGACGGGTAGCAATCCCGGACGGTCTCGTAGGCCGCCTGGGACGGCGCGATGACCGCCTCCGCGCCGGCCAGGAGCCGGCCGAACTCCTCCCGGTGGCTTAGAAGAAGGGCCCGCGCGTCCAACGGCCGAGGCAGTCCGAAGGCGGCGTACTTGGCCGCAAGCGCCGGCCCGCACGTCGGCGACTCGGTCGGATGCGCGGGGTGACATCGGCAAGGCTCCTGCGTGTCGTGGTTCATCATCATCCAGTTCGGGCAGACGCAGTAGTAGTCGTGGATAGAGTACACGTAGGGGATGCCGCGCGCCTTCAACTGGCGACAAGCGGCGACCGGCCAGTTGAACAGATGATGAAGGTGGGCGGCCGCAACGTCGAACAGGTCCAGGATTTGACTGAAGGCGGCCTCGATGGAGGCGTCGTAGATCCTGGAAAGCGTCATCGCGGCGTGAATCGGAAACGAATAGACCAGCGCCTCGTCCAGCCGGCCGTCAAAGACCTCCGCCGCGACGAGCGCGGGGCCTTGCGGGAAGACGACCAACGCCCGCGGCAGCTTCAAGTGCTCGATCAAGCCGCGAACGAAATGCTCCGTTCCGCCGACGTCCTTCGCCCTCGAGAAGAGCGTGGCGTGCAGCAGGAACAGCATCGCCCGATGGCGGCGGCCGCCGCGTCGCGCGAGATGGAACCGCACATTCTCCACGAGGCCCGCCAGCGGCCGGCGCCGGCAGAACTCCGCGACGTCGGCGAAGTAACGCGGGTGCAATTCCGCGAGCGTTCGGCTGTTGGTGCGTTCCAGGGTGCGGCCCTCGTCGCCGAACGACGCCTTGCCCGTGTGCGCGATGAACAAATCGTCGCACAAGCGGATCTTGAATCCGACGGCCTTCGCCCGTTCGCAGTAGTCGTTCTCCTCGCCGAAGCCGCGGCCGAAATGCGCCTCGTCGAAGCAGCCGATCTTCTCGATCACCTCCGCCTTGACGAACATGCAGAAGCCGACCGCCGTGACGAGCTCCGGCCAACGCCGCAGGCTGATTGCCGAGACCAGCGAGGCGTACGCGTCCACGCTCAAGTCGGTCGGCAGCGGATTGTCCTGGAGCCAGTTCGGAACGCTGCAGATCGTGCCGTTGTTGGTCAGCGGCGTGACGATGCCCGTGGCGTCGTCTGCTTGGACGCAATCGACCAGCTTGTCGAGGAAGCCGGGCGTGACGATCGTATCGCTGTTCAGCAGAAGCACGTCGCGGCCCTGCGCGTGCCTCATGCCGCGATTGGCCGTCACGACGAACCCGCCGTTCGCGTCGTTTCGCAGCAGGACGATTCGGCGGTCGCCCGCGGCGACGTTCCGCAGGAATTCAACCAGCGCCGCGTCCGTGCTGGCGTCGTCGACCAGGACGAGCCGCCAGTCGCCCGTCGCGTGCCGCAACACGCTCTTGACGCACCGCTCGACGTCCTTTCGAGCGTTGTAGATCGGCACGACGATATCCACGCCGCGCCTGGGCCGAGGCGGCGCCGCGTCGGCGTCGATTGTTCGATCGTCCTTCGGCTCGTGGCCGGCGATTGCGTCGTTCACGAGGTCGGTTGCCGGTTCGTGCTTGTGCGCATCGAGGAACGCGATTCGCGCCAGCAGAAACGTCCCCGGCTCGCCGAGCGGATCAAAACGCAGTTGCCTGATCGCCGCCCCCTCCCGCGGCCACGCCGATTCTCGCAGGTCCACCAGATACCGATGCACGCGGCCGTCCCGGATCACCCAGAAGCTGATGTGGTCGGCGTCCGTGAAAGCTCCGTTCGCCTGCCGGGTCCACGAAATCCGCGCGACCGCCCCTGGTTGCTCCGTCTCGACGGCCATCTCGATGAGCAGGTGGCTGAAACGGCCCGGTTCCAGCCGAAGAGGAGGGCTGAGCAGACTGCAAGGACCGTCCGGGCAGCCGAGTCCCTGTCGTCCGTCGTCTCCGATGGGCCGTTCGCTCAACGGTCGCTGGATGCACCAAGGCCCTAACGGCTGGGGCGAGGCATACGGCTGAAACACCTTGAGGCGTCCAGCCGACCGAAGCTCCGCGACGCAGGCCCGCGCGCCATCCTGTCCTTCATCCGACGATCCAAACGGCGGATCAATCTGCGTCAGACCAAACAATGGTTCTGGCGCATAGCAGTCGTCGGGTTGGTGCAGAACCCAGGGATCGAGACCGATTCGGACGCTGCGCAGGACGTCTCCGGCATACTGGAGGTACTGCCGCACCCGCGCAGGGCAAGCGCGCATCCAGCACCGCGCGATTTGCCATGCGATGGGCAGCATCGGCGGATCGTCGACACGCGATGACACGCCGCCCAGCGACGTCAGGAACGCCTTCAATCCGCCGCGATGCCCCGCGTGTGTGAAACGCGCCAAGGCGGTCCGTCGAGCCGCGGCGCCCAGCCGGCGCGACGTGCGGACGTCCAGACAGGCCTTGATGGCTCGGTACCATTGTTCGCTGTTCGCCGCGAGCATCCCGTTGACGCCGTGCTCAATCGCTTCCCGCATCGGCTCGGTCGGCGTCGCGACGGTGGGTACGCCGACGATGGCCGCCTCGAAGAACTTGAGGGGGCTCTTGCAATTCGTGAATTCGTTGACCTCAGCCAGCGGCGCCAGGTTCACGCGGGCCGCCCCCATCGACCCGAGGTAGGTCTTCCAACCTCTGAAGGGCGAACGGATGATTCGGTCGCGAAACGGGTCGAGTACTTTGTTGATCGTCAGGAACCCGCCGATCAGGAGCAGAACGTCGGGCCGCTCGGACATGACCCGCGCGATGGCGCCGGCGATGGAGGTGAAGTCTTTGTTGTGCGTGGCCGAGCCGCTCATGTACGTGATGACGGGCTTGGTTTGCAGCCTGGATCGCGCGATCCAAACCCAGAAGGCGTAATTCACCATCTTCGGGTTGAGCAGGTTCGGATACAGGTACGACTTCCAGCCGCGCCGCTCGGCGGCCCGGATCAACGCAGACGTGCTCCCCATAAAGGCGTCGCAAGCCCCCGCCGTCTGGGCGAGACGCTGCGCCGTGTGCTGATACTCGATCTGGAGCAGTTCCGGCGCTTCGTTCCAGAAAGGGAAGGACGGCAGCATCTCGGGATCGAAGACGAGGTCGTCGATATCGAACACGAGCTTGGCGCCGCCTTCTCTCGCTCGACGGACGACCTCCGCCACGCGCTGGGACCAAGGCAGGCGGAACAGGACGACGACGGAATACAGGCTGAGAACATGGTCTAACGCGGGATCCGTCACGTGGACGACCGTGCACGGAACGCCTTCGCTTGCGAGGTGCAGACTCGGATTGACGCATCGATACTGCGCGGGCGCGTCGTTGCGGTTGGTGACGTACAGCACGCGGAGACCGGGGTTGCGAGGCGCAGCCGTCCCGGCAACCAGCCCGGACACGGCGCCGGCGAACGATCCGCCAACCGGCCCCGCGACGGTGCGGGCGACCGATTGATCGGTCGGTCCGTCGGCCGATCCGGCGGCGGACCCGCCAGGCATTCCGGCGGCCTGTCCGCCCGCCGATCCGGCAACGGGTTCGGTCGGAGCAGGCGCATCTCCGATCGGCGGGCACGCCGAGGCGGGAATCACGGCTGACGGTGGCGGTCGACGAACTAGAAACGCGTACTTGAGTTTTCGCCACCTCGTCAGCAACCGCCACGCGCGCGAGCCGTAGATCGTATTCAGGGTCGCTTGCAGGACAGCAGCCTGCTGCCTGGCGGCGCCCAACTGCTCCGCGCTCGCGGCGGCCTCGGATCGGGCACGGATGGCGGATCGGTCAGCCTGTGCCCGCGCCGTCCTTTCCGACGTCAATTGCGCAGCGAGTTCCGCATTCTTGAGTCGGGCTTGGACGCACGCCGCCGCCTCGGCTTCAAGCCTGGCGTGCAGCTCGTTGCGTTTCTGGAGGTTCTCCTCAAGAAAGGGCGCGAAGGCCGGGTAGGCAGTCACCAAGTCCGCCGAGATCGGCCAACTTCCCTCCAACTCGACGATCAGCGAGCCCGCCGAAGCCAGCTCGATTGACGTTGGCAACTCGATCGTGAAGCAGCCGTCATCGGTCGTCGCCAACAGCGTGCATCCCGGCGGGGCCTCCACGACGGAGAGATTCGTCAGCTTCGCCGATCCGCTGCGGATCCACTCCCGGACCTGCTCCGTCTCCAGGATCGTCCGCGGCTCTTCGGACAACGCGTCGGTCGCGACGATTCGCAGCGCATACAGGTGCACGTAACCCGGCCGATCCGCCAAACGCAGCCGCAACCGGCGCGGTACCGTTCCGATCGGCAAGGCGTACGCGACCCGCCGCCTGATGCAGCCGGCCGGCAAGCTCCGGCAGATCCCGCCGGCGGGAGCCTTGACCTCGCTCTCGGGCGACTCCCAGTCCAGCCGCGTGACAATCGGTTCATCCAGCCGCCTGGGCTTAGGTGGCAGCAGGCGTTTGTAAGCCTCCTCCGACATCTCGCCGGGGCTAGCTTCCGCCACGAACTGATACGTCAGGGCGTCTGGGTTGAGCAGCAACGCCTCGCGCAGCTTCGACGGCAGTTCATCCAACTTTCGATGAAGCTCCGTGTACTGCGGCAGGATGACGACGGCATCGAGCGTCAAGACCTGAAGACCGGCGTTCCGCAGCATGTCCACCAGATTACGCCTCGTGAAGAAGCGCAGGTGCGTCCGGTCGAGCAGGCCTTCATCGCAATATTCAAACTCGCCGTGGGTCAACGCGGTGATCACCGCCGCATGCCCGAGGTTGGGGACGGAAAGGAGCAGCCGTCCGTCGGGCCGCAGGACCGTCCGGCACGCCTTCAGGGTCCGCCAAGGATTCCGCAGGTGCTCCAGCACGTCCGCGCAGATGACGTGATCGTACGAACCCGCGCCGAAATGCTCGGCCAGGTCGATCTCGTCCAGGTCGGCGACAAGCATCGAATGGGCATGGGGGCGAGCCTGCTCGGCCATCTCGGCGGAGTACTCCACGCAATCGACCGTGCAGCCGAGCGACTCCTTCAGATAGCGCGTCAGGAAGCCCGTGGCCGGTCCCAATTCCAGGACGCGGCTGCCGCGGCGTACGAGGCGGGCGATCTTTCCCAAGGAGTCCTCGACGTGGGGATCGACGACTCGCTGATAGACGTGCGCCAAGTCCATGCCTCAGCCTCGCAGCTTTCGCGCTCGTGCCCTTCGAACGGGGTCTCGGCCCGACGGGATGTTAGCGGCCGACGGGCAGACCGCAACAGCATCGCCGCGAGCCGCGAGCGGAGGCCGCCGCGACAGACAACGTTCGAGAAGCGACGTGCACGCGGTCCAGGAGTCCTGTTGCGTGCGAACCCGCGCAGTTCAGGACCGCCTTCGCGCGTCGCCCAGCGAACCCGAACTGCTCGTGCAAGCCAGGGCTTTCTTGGCGCGCGGCTTCGGCGTTGATAGATTGGCCTGAGAGCGATTGCCTGTCCCATCGGAGTCCTGCTCAGGCGTGGAACCGGAACACGAAGCAAGCCCCATCATCGAGAACGATCGGCCAGCCGCTCCGCCCGCCGGCCGTACGTCCCTGCGACGGCTGGCCTGCCATGCGGCTGCGGTCGGGATGTTGGTCGGCCTCGCGGAAGTCTGGTGGTCGTACAAGATGCCGGACTTCGACGAGAGCTGGCGCGCGGTTCTGCCGGCGTCGCTTGGCGGGCTCGCGTTGTTCACCCTGACTCTTCACGGTCGCGTGGGCTGTCTTTGGACTGTTGGGCCGGCTCGGACTCCATGGCAGAAGGGGACCAACGCCCCGCGAATCGCCACCTTCGGCGGCGCCGACCGCTCCCAGTTCGGAGCCGGTCGCTTCTTGCCCTAGGCAGCCGGCTCAAGCGCCTCCACCCAAGGGAAGACGCAAGAGCGAGCGGCGCTTCGCGGCGCTTTGGCTCGTCCTGACCGTCGGATTGTCCTACCTGTACGTGGGCTGGCAGGGGCTCTTCTTCATGCCCGCTGACGAAAGCGGCAACGCGGCATACCTGGCCGTCATGGCGATGGGCATCATCGGCGCCGCGATGCTCGCAGCCCTGCTGGCAGGCTTGTTGTCCCTCGCGAGATCTCGGATCCGTTGGGCCGGGCAGCTCGCGGTCTGCTTGGCTGCGGTGGCGATCATCGTGGCGACGCTACCTGCCTTCGGCCGATACCGACGCGCCGATCAGACGCACCTTGACGTGCCGGTCGCGTCCGAGCCCGGCCCCCGCCCCAACATCCTCTTCGTGACGATCGACACGCTCCGGTGCGACTACGTTCGCTGCTGCGGCAACGCCTGGATCAAGACGCCGACGTTGGATGGCCTGGCTGCCGACGGCGTGTTCTTCGAGTACGCCATCAGCCAGGCGCCGACGACGACGCCGTCGCATTGCTCCATCATGACGAGCGTCTATCCCAACGCCCACCGCGCGTTCAACGGCAAACCGATGCGGCGCGGCTTCACGACGATCGCCGATGTTCTCCGGGCCAACGGCTACGAGACGACGGCCTTCGTCGCGTCGACGACGGTCCGCTCGATCAACAGCGGCCTTCAACAGGGCTTCGACGACTACGTAGACTCCCTGGTCCCCTGGTCCACGGTCTTCAGCCGCGACGAGTTCCAGAACCTGATCTTCTTCTACCTTGCGGGATTGGCGCAAGACAGCCAACTGCGGGGGGAGATCGTGACGGATCGCGCATTGGCCTGGTTGGTCAAACGCCCAACTGACAAGCCGTTCTTCGTCTGGTTGCACTACTTCGATCCGCACGATCCGTATGCCGCCCCTGAGCCGTTCGGCAGCATGTACCGCGGCACGTTGGCACGCGACGGCTTGCCGATGCCGGCCGATCGCGAGGCGTACGCCGGCGAAGTCACCTACGCCGATCACGAACTCGGCCGGTTTCTCGATGAGGTCAAGCGACGATCGCTCTACCAGGACTTGCTGGTCGTCGTCGTTTCCGATCACGGCGAGGCGTTCGGCGAGCAGCATTGGCATTACACGGACGTCCGCCACGGCGGGCATCTGTACGACCCCACGCAGCGCGTCCCGCTCGTGTTCAAGATGCCGGGCGGCATCGGTTCGGGTCGCCGAGTCACGACGCAGGTGGAGACGACTGACATCGCCCCCACGATCCTGAAGCTGCTGCACATCGGTCCGCCGGCCGGCTTCGTGGGCCGTCCCCTGGATGAGTTGATCGAGAACCGGCCGTATGCGCATCGCGGCGGTTTGGCGTACAGCACGACGTTCGTACAGGCCAACGACCCCAGCGATCCGTCGGGTCAATCGTTCTTCGTTCAGCGCATGGCCTGCCGTTCACCGGATTGGAAGTACCTCTTCACGACGCATTTCGACCTTGAGGAGTTGTACGATCTGGCGAACGATCCTCGAGAGCGGAGAAACGTGGCGTCTGCTTATCAGAGCATCTGCGCGGAGCGACGCGCGCGAGTCACGGCTGTCCTCAAGGAAGAGCACGACGACCTGGTCGACCCCCGCCTGCGCGTCAACCCGGCCATGCGCCGCCAGCTCAAGTCGTTGGGCTACATCGGAGGCGACGACGAAGAACCCCACGACGACGAATCGGCGGGCGGCACGTAGGATCTTGTCTACGAGACATCGGGCCGTTGGCGGGCTGCTACCGGTCCGGGTTATACTCGCGCAAGTCTCGGGCAAGATGAGTCAAGGGCCGGATCGCGCCACGCGAAACCGCGCCTCGGGATCCCGGAGCAACGAACATGCTGCAATACCTGCTAAGGGCCTTTCTAGTCCTGGCTCTCCTGGCGGTCGGAATGAGCTACGTCGAGCGCGGCGGTCTGCTGGAGGAGTATCGGGTCGTTCTGATCATCGGCGCCCTCATCGTCGCGATCATGGTTATTGCCATCGACCTGATGATCCCGCGCAAATCGCTCCAAGCCCTCTCCGGCCTGTTCTTTGGACTGACGGCGGGTCTGCTGCTGACCTACGGACTGACGCTGATTCTCGACCTGCTTGTCTCCGCGTTCCTGCCGGCCGGCCTGACGAAGACCCCCGTATACCGTACCACCATTGCGACGCTCAAGAACGCCGACAATACGGTCATGCTCGACGAGAAGGGCCTTCCGGCGGTCGAGGAGACGCAGGAGCAGATCGGTGAGCAAGACCACCCCGCCGTCTCGGCGTCCAAGGTCGTGCTCGGCATTATCTGCTGTTACTTCTGCATCAGTTTCATCATGCAGACCAAGGACGACGTTCGCTTCGTTATCCCCTACGTCGAGTTCGCCAAGCAGATCAAGGGGCAGCGGCCGATCATCCTCGACACGTCCGTCATCATCGATGGACGGATCGCCGACCTCTGCGATACGGGCGTCATCGATCAGCAGTTGATCGTGCCGCGCTTCGTGCTGGTCGAGTTGCAAGCCATCGCGGACTCCGGCGACAAGCTGAAACGCGCCCGCGGGCGGCGCGGACTCGACGTCCTCAACAAGCTCCAGACGAACGACAAGGTCGACGTCGAGGTGTTGGACACGCAGATGCCGGCGGTCGAGGCAGCCGAGTCCGTGGACCTGAAGTTGTTGGCCCTCGCCGGCGAAGTCAGCGGCCGCGTCGCCACGACCGACTACAACCTGAACAAGATCGCCCGGATTCGCGGCATCGGCGTCATCAACGTCAACGACGTGGCCAACGCGATGCGATCGGTCGTCCTGCCGGGCGAGAGCCTGAGCGTCAAGATCATCAAGGCCGGCGAGGAGCCCGGCCAAGGCGTCGGCTATCTGGAGGACGGCACGATGGTCGTGGTCGAACAAGGCCGCGGCCGGATCGGCGAGGCCGCCGGCATCATCGTCACGAGCGTCCTGCAAACGTCGGCCGGGCGGATGGTCTTCGGACGTCTCGATGCCGGCAGCCAGGGGAATCGGTCGCGCAACGCGGGACATGGCCCAACGGAACCGCGAACGTGCCCGACCATACGCCGTATCAGAAGAAGATTATCCGACGCTACTACGACCGCCGCGAGCAGCTCATGCTGGAGAAGCTCGGCGAGTTGGTCGGCGAGTTGTATCTCGCCGATGCCGATGCGAAGCGGGAGCGCCTTTGGCAGCGCGTCGCCGCTGCCATGACGAATCTCCAGG
>CAZERK010000003.1:12730-24244 GCA_964514515.1 uncultured Planctomycetaceae bacterium | reverse complement strand
ACCCAGACGCTTGAACGTGTGCTTCTGCAGGGCGTCGCGGAATCGCTGCACGATCTCCATCACGCGGGTGGGATGGTCCGAGCCCAACGCACGCGGTCCGCCGGGATCCCAGAACACCACGATGAACTCGTCGCCGCCGATCCGGGCCACGAGGTCTGTCTCGCGCGTGCATTGTTCGAACAGGCGGCCGATGTCGCAGAGGATTTCGTCGCCCGCGTCGTGGCCGTATTGATCGTTGTAGTGCTTGAAGTCGTCGATATCGAAGTACAGAACAGTCACGGTCGAACGCGCCTTGGCGGCCAGCGCCAGCTTCTCCATCAAGAAGTCCGTCAATCGGCGGCGGTTCGGCAGGCCGGTCAACTCGTCAACGAGGGCCATCGTGCGCCAGGAGGACGCGCGGCTCGCGTGCTCCAGCAGACGGCTCAGCAGGACGCCGTAATGGCGGAGCTTGGTCGTGTCCTCGTGCGCATAGCCGCCGCGAAGGCTCGGCCCAACGCGGATTTGCCCGACGCGCTGGCCGCCTCCTTCTGTAATCGGCTCGACGAGGCTGGCAAGCCCCGTCGCTTCGGCGCCGCGGCGCGAACGGCCCGCACGGCCTGTGCGACCTCCGAAAACAATCGTTGCGGTCTCGGCGTTGACGGCGACGCAGACCAACGCCGCAAGGGCGTCGAGCAGGGCCGGGTCGCCGGTCGTCAGGCGCGGCAGGACGTCGGCCAGCCGGGCGATCTCCTCGGCCGACGGCGTCGGCGTCGCAGGCGGCAGTTCGATCCAGCGTCGCTGCGTCTTGCGAGAGACGATGCCCAACGTTGCTTCGAGATCGGCCGCGTCCGGCGGGAAGATGACGTAGTCGTCCGCACCGTGAGCCAGCAGCCGGCGTCCGACGTTCTCGTAGGCGGGCTCGCAACAGACGACGACGGGCGCATCACCCGCGACCGTCTTGATGGCTTTCACGGCCGCCTCGATCTTGCGGCACCCGGGATCGTAGCCGACGAGCACGGCGCGCGTCGGAGACTTCGGAATCTCGGCGATCGCGGTCAGATAGCTGCGAACGCCAAAGATCGGATGCGGCGAGAAGCATTCGCGCACGATCGGCCCCAGCCGATCGAGGTCGGTAACGACCAACAGGCGCGGAGATGCATCGCCTTGCCCGGGCATCACGGAACCTCCCCGACGTCCGGCCCCGATTCAGCAGCTTGTTCAGGAGGCGGTGACGCGCCGACGGCATCCGAAGGCAGTTCCTCGCGCAACAGCGCGTCCATCTCTTCCGGCGAGAGCATCGCCCTGCCGAGCGTGCCGGCGCGACGCGCCTGCGAGGCGGGCTCTGTTGTCGGCTCGACCGGCGGCCGCGATCCGACCGGGGGAATATCCGCCTCGAACGACTGGCCTGTCGTCGGGCCGGGGCCTCCCGTCGCGCCGCGACCGGCCGCTGATTCGGCCGAAGGCTGCGACCTAGTCGGTACATCGCCCGCGTCGGAAGATGGGCGAGCCTCCAATCCGCCGTCCGTGGCGGCATGCCGGCCAGCGTCTTCTGCCGGAGGCCTGCGCGGCGGGGGACGGCGCGCCGCGGTCGGACCGTCCGCGGCCATGCGTTGTCGCACCGCTTCGTGCAGCGAGGGGCCGGACAGACCGGAGGTTGAGTCCGCTTCGACCGAGGAAGCCGGCGGTTGATGGCCGGCGGCAGGAGCGACGGCCGGCGGACTTGGTTGCGGCGCGGCTTCCGCCTGCCAAGCGGCGGCATCGGGAGCGAGCGGTTCCGTTGCCGGCTCGTACTCGGAGATCGCAGCGCTGTCTTCTTCCGGTATCTGTTCTTCTGCTGGGTCGGCTTCTGATGTTGCCTCCTCTGCGTGGGCTGGGCCGCCGCTAATTGCCGGGCATTCCGTCACCGTCTTGGTGGGCGTTGCTTTGGTGGACGCGGCCTCGCTCGCTCCGCGCGTTTCGCTGCGCGGCGGTGGCGGCTCGTGCTTGCATTCGTTGGACGGCGGGACTTGCGCGACGAGCGTGGCGAACAACTCCGCCAATTCGTCGGGACCGACCGTCCGAACGCCGTAAGCGGCGGCAGCAGATTCTCGCTGGTCGGCGCCCGGCAGTCGCGGCACAAGAACGCCCGTCGCCGGAAGAAACCGTCGAGCCAGCCGTAGGAACAACATCTCCTTGTCGTCAAGAGTTCGGATGTCGACGAGCAGCTTGGCGGCACGGCAGCCGGTCGCGAGCATCGCGGCGGCGGTGTACACGTCGCGGACGCGGTCGACGCGGATGCCCTGTTCGATCAAGACGTCGATGAAACGCCGCAGATCGGCGTCCTTGGCGTCCGATAGGAATAGGACGGCGGCACCGCTAGCCCCCGCACCGGCAGGCTTGCCTTCGGTCGACATGCGTTGGTCGCCCCCTCGCTTGCGGCCTCGATAGGTCGCGTAAACGACGCGCTCTCATTCGAGTCTAGGGGCGTCGCCAAGGCATGTCAAAAACTTGCACGCCGTTGCGCGTCCAGTAACATCCGATGCCATGATGCAGCGCTCCAACCCCCATCGGACGGTTCATGTTTCGAGGACCCTACTGCGCGCCGGCCTGTGCGCGGCGATGCTCGCCTGCACGCTGATCGCCGCCGGCCGCGCGTTCGCCTCGCCCGGCAACGAGGCCGCCGCGGGTCTTCGCGCACGCCTCGACACGTTGTTGAACAGCCACGGCGAACCGAAGGTCGTCGTGGGGGCGCGCGTCGTCGAACTGCCCAGCGGTCAAGTCCTGTACGACCGGAACGGCTCGTCGCCCATGATCCCGGCCAGCAACATGAAGCTGCTCATCATGGCGGCGGCCATCGACCGCTTGGGCGCCGACTATCATCTCAAGACGGTTCTCGCCGTGCGAGGCAAGGACCTTGTCGTGATCGGGAGCGGCGATCCGGTCTTCGGCGACGAACGACTGGCGCAGCAGCGCAAGGAGACCATCACCGCCGTATTCCACGACTGGGCGGCGAAACTCCAGGCCTCGGGCATCCGGCAGATTCCCGGCGACATCATCATCGACGACTCGGTCTTCGATCAGCAATTCGTCCATCCCAATTGGCCCGACGACCAGTTCCAGAGGTGGTACGAGGCGCCGATCGGCGGCTTGAACTTCAACGCCAACTGTACGGCCGTCGAAGTCTCACCGACATCGCCCGGCCAACCGGCCAGGGTGCGGTTCGTGCCCGGCAACACGCTGCTGAAGATGGAGAACAAGACGACGACCGGCCAGAAGGACACGGCCGCTGTCAACCGTTCGCTCAGCGACGACCGGATCGTGGTTAGCGGGACGGTCGCCAAACGGGGCGTATTGGGTCCCGTCACCGTTCGCGATCCCGGCATGTACTTCGGCTACGTGCTCAAGACCGTCCTGGCCAGCAAGGGCATCGCCTTGCACGGCAACGTCGTGCGGCAGCGCGTGCGGCTGGCCGACGGCAGCTTGCCGAAGGACTGCCATCCTGTCGCCGTTCATCGCACGCCGCTATCCGACGTCCTGCGTCGGGCCGGCAAGGACAGCCTGGGCATGTGCGCCGAGGCCTTGCTGAAGCTACTGGGTACGGACGACGGCAGCCGAACCGGTTCCTGGACCGCCGGACGCTCGGCGGTGGAGGCGTTTCTCAAGAAGGTGGGCGTGCCGCCGGGCCAAGTCATCGTCGACGACGGCAGCGGGTTGTCCCGCAACAACCGCCTCAGCGCCGCCGCCATGACAGACGTGCTGCGGCACATCCAGGCCGCCCCAGGGGGCCGATTCGACATGTTGCGCGCATCCCTCGCTCTGGCCGGAGAAGACGGCACGCTGAAGAAACGGATGCGCGATCCGCACACGAAGGGCCGCGTCTTCGCCAAGACGGGCTACATCAACGGCGTTCGTACGTTGGCCGGCTACGTGCATACGCGGTCCGATCGATGGCTGGCGTTCGCCATCTATTACAATCAGGCCGCCAAGACGCGACCGCTGACCAGGATTCAGGACGATGCGTGCCGGCTGCTCGTCAATTGGCCTGATCTTCCCAACGCCAAGTAGGATCGAATCACGTCAAGCTTGATGTCGTCGGACGGCCGTCGCCGCCGAGGACGACCTTGCCGGTCGCGCTGCCGCCCGTGGGCCAAGGCGCACGGCTCTCAAAGCGCGGCGGACCGACGTTGGCGCGACGTCCGCGCGGCGCGCACGCAATGCGCAACGGCACGAACCTCGCGACGACGAATCCCGCAATAACCTATCGAGGTTTGCTCGAATGCGGAGCGCCTTGCTGGACCATCTCCACGTAAGCCATGCGAAGCTGATGCAGCGTCGTGTCGAGCAGGCGCTTCTCCTGCGGCGTCAGGTTGCCGGTCGTCTTGCCGTCGAGCACGTCGAGCAGGTCGATATGATGCTTGGCGAGTTCCAGGTTCGGCGGGATATCCTGCCCGCCCGGCCCCGACAGGCCTCCCAAACCGACCATCGCCTGCATGGCGAGCAGTTGAACGAGTCCTTCAAAGCTGGCCGCAGGAAGGCCGTACTTACCGCCTTCCTCGCTATCGATGCTGGTGGCGAGTTTCTCCTTCTCGGCGGCGGCTTGGCTCTTCCAATCGTCGTCAACGTGCAGCTTGGGTCCTTCTTCGCTCATGATCAGCGCACTCCTCGCGCGTCGTTTCTCCCTCGGTCAATAAAGAGGCCAGGGTCCGGTGCGCGGCTGGGGGGAACCGCGTGGTTACCGGAGCGCCTGGCCGGGACATTTAGTTTAGCACATCTACTGCCATAAACAAGCTTCAGTCGAATCCGACCGCCAGCGCTCGTGGACGCAGTCGGCGCGGCGGGCATCAGAAGCCCGGCCGCGGCATCGTCCCTCGATACGGGCAACGTCGTTCGTGTTTATCGTTTGCCCCGAAGGCGCTATGTAGCGTCGGCCCCCGAAGCTGGCCCGCCCGTGGGGGGTGGCCAACGCGAAGGACTGGGAGGCGCGCTTATGCCCTGAGTTGGCCATCCCGGCGCGCCGGGAACGCTACACGCTAAGCACGTTCCAACGTCTGTTGCCCGTCTGCGCACCAGACCGACCCCCGCCAGCGACTCGCACCAGGCTGCTGGCGTCAGTCGCAACTTGTGGAAATTCGGTTCTTGCCGTTCGGCGATTCGAACCCCGGCTACGCACGTGCAAGCCGTGCCGCTGTTGCCGGAAGTTGCTTTGTCGTGAGGACTTGTCGCCAGGGTTCCGCCCGTTAACTCGGTTCGTTGCTGCAACGTTGACCCAGGCGCCGGTCAACAGAAGCCGGCCGCGAGGTTCGCACCCGATCCGGTTCACGCGCGGTGGTTGCATCGTAGTCTGGCGATCAGGGCCGGAGCTGCTTGCTGGAGCTTCCGACAGCAGACAACCGGCGATCCGGCCATGTGTTATCGTTAACTAATTCGTTATGGCGATCTGGCTTGTAGGCTTTCGTGAGGTGCGTTGCGTTGCGAACCGTTGCCGTCTCGCCGTCAGAGGGGGAAGACTTGCGCGCCGCCAATCCAGACTCCGCTGATCTCGGCTTTGCCGTCCAGGAGGTTCTCGACGGGCTCATCAGGACCGTCCCGATCCCACGGCACGGTTACGAAGTCAGCCCGTTTGCCAGGCCGCAGGCTGCCGATGCGGTCCGACAGTCCGAGGGCCGCGGCGCCCCGTAGCGTGGCCATCTCCAGAAGACGCCTGGCGTCCGCCCCGCCCCCGGCTTGGCGACGCACGAATCGAGCCTCGTCCAGGACGGACAGCGACTCGTTGGACGCCAGGCTGTCCGTGCCCAGACAGACGTTGACGCCCCGGTCCAGCATCTCGCGCCAACGGTGGGAGTCATGCCCGAAGAACTGGTGCGAACGAGGGCACCAGGCGACGCTCGCGCCGGACTTCGCCAGCCGATCGAGGCCCGCGTCGTCGATGTAGTTGACGTGAGCGAGCAGCGGCGAGAGCGCCAGCACGCCGGCACGATCCAGCAACTCGACGGCGTTCGAGTTGTAGGTGCAGTCAGCGCAGGGGAGCCGCCATGCACGGAGCTTATCGGCGAGGAGTCCGCCCCGACCCGCCAGCCACCGCACCTCGTCCTGCGTCTCGGCGACGTGGATGGTCAGCACGGCTTTCCGGCTTGCCGCCAACTCGGCGGTCGCTCGAAGGTCGTCCCACGTGACGGTGTAGAGCGTATGCGGGGAGACGCCCACGAGCAGCCTGTCGCCGGCGAACTCAGCCGTCGCTCGGTCGAGCATCGCGGCCAGCGAGCGCGCGTCGTTGGGCGGCATCATCGCTCGGCTGATCAGTTCGAGGAAGCAGACTTTGCGGATGGGAGAATCGCGCAAGCCCGCCAGATGCACGCCGGTCCGCGAGATGTCGCCGACGCACGTGACGCCTGCGGCAAGCGACTGCGCCGCCGCCGCCGCAACGACGCCGGGGCTGGGCTTCGGTCCATCCGGTCCGTAGATCAGCGGCATCAGGTCCTCGAACCAATCCCAGAGCGCTTTGGGCGACAGCCGACCTTGATAGCAGCTCAGTTCGAGATGCGCGT
This sequence comes from uncultured Planctomycetaceae bacterium, assembly GCA_964514515.1. Lineage (GTDB taxonomy): Bacteria > Planctomycetota > Phycisphaerae > UBA1845 > UTPLA1 > CAZERK01. The sequence goes on along the minus strand of CAZERK010000003.1, from coordinate 17,741 downwards.
GTGCGTTGACGAAGCCCGGCAGGAGCAGGCAGTCGCCGAGATCGTGGACTTGCTGATCGCAGGACCGTTTGTCGCCGCCGCCGCTTGGGATCGAGTTGGCCTGCAACAGGTCCTGGGCCTTGCCAACCGCGACGATCCGTCCCGCCTCGACGACGACCGCGCCGGACTCGATCGGCGAACCCTCGACGGGCAACACGTAGCGGGCGAGGTAGATGTTCATCGACCGGCGCCCTGCGGCGCCAGATGCCTGTCGCTCGCGTCAAGCTGGCTCCGCAGCGCAAGCATGAAGGGCTCCAGGACGGACAGGCGCTCACGAGCCAGTTCTCGGGACCGCTCGAACCGCAGCGTCTCGGCGATTCGCTTCGCCCAGTATTGATACTCCAACTGCGTCTGCCAGACTTCGACGACCGTCGCAAGCGGCTTGTTCTCGGTGGCGCATCGAGCGGCTTGGCCGATCAGCCATAACGGGCCCGTCGCGTCGAGGCTCGACGCCTCCGCCAGGACGACGGCTTCCAGAAGGTTCGGCTCCCGCTGGCCTGCCGACCGGATTGCCTTGCCTGCGGTCTCCAACGTGGCCTCGTCCACCGCGTTCGACAACGCCTGCTTCGCGACGTCGGCGGCACGTTCTCGCTGGAGGTCCGTCGGCGTCGTCGCCAGGATGAGCAACGGGTCGAACCGGCCCGCCGCCACGTCCTGTACGCACCAGGCATCTTGGAACCAGGTCGCAATCTCGACGGCCGTCCGGTTGCACGCCGATTCCGCAACTCCCGAGAACGTCTGGATCCATCGCGCCAACGCGCCGATCCGAATCGCCCGTTCGCGCAGGACCGTGTTTTGGAGCAGCGCACGACCGGCCGTCTCGACGCCTTGGCCTTGATGTATTGGGAGTCCGGCCATTCGCCTAATCCTCGTCTGCTAGAACCTATCCCAAAACCCTCTCCCCGCCGGGGAGAGGGCAGGGTGAGGGGCGAGATCCGGAGGATTCGGCGATCCTCCCGCGCTTGCGCAGTCGGGAGAAGGGCGTTTGGGGATAGGCTTTATTCCCTCACGGCGACCCACAGACCGTCGCCCAACGGGACGATCACGCTGCGCAGCTCGTTCGTCTGGGCGACGATTTCGTTGAAGGCCCGCATCGCGGGGGCCTCGCGGTCGGCGGAACTGTCCGACAGGACTTCGCCGAAGGCGAAGGCGTTGTCCGCCATGACGAGCCCGCCCGGCCGCACGATCCGCAGGCATTCCTTCAGATACAACGGGTAGCTGGCCTTGTCGGCGTCCAGGAACACGGCATCCGCCCATCGATCGGCGACGCCGGGCAGGATCTCTCGGGCGTTGCCTCGCACGACCTCGACACGATCGGCCACGTCGCTGCGGCCGATCCATCGTTCGGCGAAGTCCGCGTGCTTTGGCGAGACCTCGATCGTCCGCAGCTTCCCGTCGGCCGGCAGCGCCCTGGCCATCCAGATCGCCGCGTAGCCGGCCAGCGCGCCGACCTCGACGACGTGCCGTGCTTTGCAGAGCCGCAATAGAATGTGCATGAACGCGGCCTGTTCCGGCGCAATCCAAATCGCCGGCAGGCCGGACGCTATGGCCGCCTGCTTCAACTCTCGGAGGAACGCATCTTCGGCCATCGTGTGGGCCGCGATGTATCGGAAGAGCTCGGCGGTCACGATCGTCGATGCTTCCGACACGGTCGTTTCTCCTTACGAAACCGTTGCGATAGGAGACTGGCTCCAGGCCGCGAAGGCGGTCGGCGCTATCGAAGACGGCATCCCGTGAGGCGCCTGTCTTTTTCGGCTGGCCCGCTACGCTCCGCCTGTTTCCTGGACGGAATCCAGCACGGTGTTCAACGTCGTGCGGACGGCAGCATCATCGTTGGGCGCGTCGATCGTAATCGAGAGGTAGTACGTTCCTTCGGAGACCTGGGCAACGGCGAAGTACGCGATGCCGGTTACCTGGTTGGCATCATCCGTGCTGGTGCCTTTGCGCATTTCAAACTGGATGCCGTTGGCGCTGACGTAAGCGTCCAAGTCATCGTATTGAACGTTGTCGTCTCCGGTCGACTGCTGCCCAGTCCCGGCGGCATCGACGGCAGCCGCGGAGAGAACCATCACGATCAGCGATCGGTTTGTGCTGGCATCCTGATAGATCACGAGCGCCTCGGCTTGGCTTTGAAGCATGAACGGCGAGGCTGAAATGGCGCAGGCGTACGCGTCGGGTACCGTGAGCGTGAATCCGAACTGGCTGGCGTCCAGCGCGTTGGAGCATTCCAAAACGGGCGCCTGACACGTCATCCCCACCAGAGAGCCGCACAGGACCAATAGAAGCAGTCTGCGGATCATCATCATCTCCTCGTTAGAATTGGCCCGCGGAGGATCGAAGCGACGTCCTTGTCCGCCACGGGTCCTGCCCAGCACCGCGCGAGGCGCGAGGATGTTACCGTTGACCGGCTCGGCTCGCAAGCCGCTCGGACGGATGCAACGACGCCGCGCAGGGCCATCGCATGCTCGCCGTGTCGGCATCGCCGACATGCGCCCAAACAGAGCCGTCCGCCGCAGCGGATAAGGGAGCTGTCCTTGCGCTGGGCACAAGGATCGCTCCCCGCCGCGGCGGGTCGCGGCTCTGATCACGAGAAAGCGATGGTCCTGCGAAGCAGGAACCGGCGCCGCGCGATGAGTGATGGCGCCGCTCGCGATCGAAGACGCGAGGCCGAGAACGACTGTCCCAGACCTGTTTCGTTGGGTGCCTCAACTGCACGATTCGAGTCGAACAACCAGCATCGTCACGTCGTCGGACGGGGGCTGATTGCGGATGAACTGCTTGACGGAGCGTTGAACGCGGGTCAGGAGGTCCTCGGGCGACAGGCTTCGGTCGGATTGTAGCGCCGTCGCCAACCGGTCCATCCCGAAGAACTCTCCCGCCTCGTTCTGGGCTTCCGGAACGCCATCGGTATAGAAGAAGAGCGAGGTGGTCTCCCCGGGCAGTTCCAGTACGTCCGATCGATAGTCGAAAGTCGGCTCGACGCCCAACGGCAGTCCCGGCTCGATGCTCAGCAGCTCCGCGGGCTGTCCCGGTCGAGCCAGGTACGGACAATGATGCCCAGCGTTGACGTGTGGAAGCCGGCGAGTCGTCGGATCGAGTAAGCCGAAGAAGGCCGTGATGACCTTCGTATCGGCCACGTTTCGACAGATCAGGTCGTTGAGCCGCTTCACCGCCAAGGCGAGGTCGTTCTCGTCCGGCAGGATGAGATGAACGCCGGCCTGGAGATTGGCCATCAGCAGGGACGCCGGCACGCCTTTGCCGGATACGTCGGCGATGACCAAGGCGACGCGGGCGTCGGGGCGTCGGAAGAAGTCGTAGTAGTCGCCGGAGAGTTTCTGGCCAGGTTCGTTGAGGGCATCGATGTGCAGCCGGTCCAGAACGAGGGGCTCGGCGGGGAACAGCCTCGCTTGGATCTGCCGCGCCCATTGCAACTGGATTTCGACGCGCTGACGCTGCTGCCGCTCCTCGACCAGTTGCACGTTGGCCAGCGCCATCGCGCCCAACCGGCCCAGGGCCGCGAAGAAGTCGAGGTCTTCGCGGTCGTAGCCGCCGATTGACGTGATGCGATCGCCGTAGACGACGCCGCGAACCTCCTGGAGATACTCCATCGGCACGCACATCGCCGAGCGAATATGGGCGGAGATCATGCTCTCGGTCGGGTCGATGGCTTCGTCGGTCGTGTCGGTAATCAGGATGCGCTCCGCGGTCCGCAGCGTCCGATCCAGGAGCGTTCGACTGATGCGGAACTCGCCCGCCTCCGGTCCGCGAGCCAGATGCGTGCGAACCCATTTCAAAGGACCAGTCGGCCCGGGCCAGACGCCGATGCCCGCCCGCTCGAAGCGCAGTTCCTCGACGCAGATGTCGAGCACCTCGCCGAGCAGTTCGTCGCGGTTGAACTTGCCCGTCAATCGAGCGTTCAATTCGTAGAGCCGTTCGAGCCGCTTGTGCGACAAGTCCAGCCGCTGCTGCGTGCCCCAGGCGCTGGTGGCCCCAGGTCGCGTATCGGCCGGCGAGTCCGTCAGCACGACGCTGGGCTCATGATCGAGTTGGAAGGTCAATCGGCAGGCGCCGATGCCGATCGCGTCTCCGTCCGCCAGCCGCGCGGTAACGACACGCTTGTCGTTCAGCAGCGTCCCGTTCTTGCTCTGCAAGTCCTGAATCCAGAAATGGCCGTACAAATCCTGGTAGATTCGAGCGTGGCGGCGTGACGTGACCGAGTCCAGCAGCGGGATGTCGCAGCCGGCGTCGCGGCCGATTATGGCTTCCGGTCGCTCCAGAACGACCAGCTCGGTCTGCCCGTGAGCATACTCGATTCTCAGGCTTGCCATGATCGTTCCTTGCGGCCGGCCTCCCATGCCGGCCCGTCCAGCCGGCTCCGAGTATATCGCCTCCCGCCAGCCCGCTCGAACAAGGGCAGGTCTGGCTGAATCATGGCAAGAAGGGACAGGCGCTCCCGATTGAGAGCCGCCGGCCTTGGCTGGCGGGTAGTTTCTCCTGCGCACGCAGCCCTCTGCGCAGGCGGTCTGCGTCGCGCAAGGCACTGTCACGCGCCAGGTGTGGCCGCCCCTCGGCCAAGGCCGAGGGCTCCTACTGCGCGATGCGCTCCTTTCGCCTGAGCCCAAGTTGGCTAGGCGCGGTCTCGATTCGCCCAGACGGGCCCTGGGTCGGGTATCCAGATCGCAGGCAGGGTCAAGTCCAGGTCTGGATTACAGTTATGGGACGCTCCGCGACGATGAAAAGATGGGAGTCCGAAGATGCCGCGCCCGTGCGCGAGCATCGCGCAGTCGCCAACCGACCATCCGCTCGGGCGGGGGGTCGCAGCCGGCAGAGGCCGGCCCGGGCGGCCATCAGAATGCAGCAGGGAGCCGCGATCGACGATGTTCAATCCCCTCATCTGCGAACGATAAGGTCGAGACCTCGATATCGATGATGCGATCTCGATCATCGAAGGGATTTGCACCGGCTGCCGGCA
>CAZERK010000003.1:3726-12720 GCA_964514515.1 uncultured Planctomycetaceae bacterium | reverse complement strand
CCGAGGGCAGATCGACAACGCCGTTTCGAGACTCCGCAGCGCCGACGCATAGGGCCGCCTCCGGCGACCCGCTGGAGGAGTTCCTTCGGCAATCCGGCGCTCTCAGGACGCCGACAGCCGGCTCGGCATCCGTATCCGTAATTGACGAGTTGGTGGCCGCGGTTGCTCCCCGGAGGCGCAGTCCAACGGCGGAGAAGCCGACAGGCACGCATCCAGGAGGGCCGATCGCCGAGGATTCCAGGCCGATCTTGGAGTCTGATTCCAGCCGTCTCAGCCTTGACGACCTTCGCGGCGATACGCCCATCGAGAATCCGACAGGGTTGTCGCTCGGGGCGGATCGACAGGATGACCTCGCCGACGACTCCGCGGAACTGACCGCTCTGCTCGTCCGCCAGATGCACCAAACGCCGGGAGGCTCCGGAGGGCTGCAGCAGACGGCATCGTCGCCCGGCTCGCACGGGAGCAATTCGGCGCACGAGTTCGCCGGCGCTGGCGCCTCGCGTGAGTCGCAGCGAGGCGCCTCGCCGCACGAGCCGCTGGGCAGCGCCTCCCCGCACGGATCGGAGGGAGCGGGTCTGCCGCACGAGTCGCTTGCAGCGGTTTCACCGCATCCCGCGACGGCTTCGTCCACGGGCCGGCACGTCGCGGTCGTGCGGAGCGTGCGGTCGCGTGCGGCCGACGGGACGCCGCCCAACGTGCCGCTGCATGTCGAGCCGAGGCGGCCACGATCCCGGTCGATGGCTTGGCGACGCCGCCGTGACCTGGCGATCGGAGTCGGCAGCGGCCTGTTGCTCACGGCTGCGTTTGCCGCGTACTTCATCATCTTCTCAGAACCCGCGGCGATGACGCCGACGCCTGAGTCTGGCAGCACGGTTCCCATGACCGTGCGCGTGGCGCCTTCCTGGGCGGAGGTAACGCTGGACGGTCGCGTTATACGTCCGGACGAGGATACCGGCCGGATCGACCTGCCTTCGACCGCTCGGTCCGACAGCCTGCTGGAGGTTTCGGCCGAAGGGTACCATCCGGTGCGCCGTCCCCTCGGGACCTTCGGCGGCGTGGCGGACGTCTCGATTGCGCTTGTTCAATGCCCCTTCGAGTTGACGATCCAGACGGAGCCGCCCGGCGCGGACGTCCTGATCGACGGCGAGTTGAAGGGCCGCAGCCCGTTGACGCTCAGCCTGTTGCCGGAGCACGACTACGCGATGGCGGTTTCGCTCGCGGGATACGCGACGGTGGAGCAGGCGGTGACGGCCCCGGAACAAGGCGCCTCCAAGTTCCTCGATTTCGCGCTTCAGCCGGTCGGCGTGACGGTCCGCGTCGAGACTGATCCCGCTGGCGCGGCCATCACGCTGGACGGCGAGGCTCGGGGCGTCTCGCCGCAGACCATCAACCTGGATCCGTCGTATCTCTCCAAGGGCGTCGAGATCACGGCCTGCCTGCCTGGCTACGAGGCAGCAGTCGCCCGAGTTGCCTTGCCGTCCGTCGGCGGGCCTGAGCCGATTGTTCCGCGGATCGCGCTCGTGCCGAAGCCGTGCGAGATCGAGGTGGCGACGACGCCGCCCGGCGGTCGCGTGCTCGTCGACGGTTGGGATCACGGGCCGGCCCCGGTGACGCTGAGGTTCGATCCGGCGCGTGTCGGGACGCCCGTCTCAATCGCCGCGATGCTCGACGGTTCGCATTACGGCCGGCAGGATCAGGTCGTGCCGCCGCCTGGAGAGTCGTTGCGGATCGTGATCCCGCTGGAGTTTGACGCACGCCGCATCGTCTTCGTCGTGAACCTCGCGCAGGAAACGTCGGCTGAGGTCGCGTTGGCAAGAGATGCCGCGATCGAGGCAATTGAGCGATTGTCGAGCGATCAACGGTTCGCGCTCGTGGCGGCCGCGGACGACAAACCCGAGGTCTGGCCCGGCCGACTCGGCACCGAGGCGGCTTCGAGCGAACAAAAGGTTCGCGCGTACGACGTGGTGCGTTCGCTACGGACCGTCGAGGACGCGAAGCTCAGCGACCTCCTGAAGCTCGCGCTCAAGTTCCAGCCCAGCGTGCTCTACGTGTTCTCGACCGTTCCCGTTGAACAGGAGGCGATTCTGTCGCTTGGCGACGGCGCGGCAGAGCAGGATATCTGCATCCACGTCGCGCACCCAGCGTCAGGCGACCCGGACGATTGGCTCCGACGCTGGGTCGCCCAGCATCGAGGCACGTTGACGCACCTCGACGCGCTCTCTGAATTCGCGATGGGCGAGTCCGAGGAGTAGGCCAGAAAAAGGTGTCAGGAATCAATTTTGATGACGGTGGAGAAGGCGACATCAAGAAAAGATACCTGACACCTTTTTCTCACCCTGCGACGCGCTTCTCCCAAAGCTCTTCAGCCTCGGGCCTGCGAACGTAGAGCGGGACGAGGTTTCCAGCTTCCGTGAACTGGCCTTGCTGAGCCATCCGCCAGCCCAGTTTATGGACGCAGGCTGCGCAGGGCCGCCACAGCGATTCTTCGAGCACCTGTACGCCGGCCTGTTCGAAGACGGGAGCGTGGCGAGCGAGGCCCTCGCCCGTCACCGCCAACGGCCGCGGCGCGCCGGCCAGCAGCGACTCGGGCTTGGTCATCCGCGCATCGAGGATGCGATCGTATCGTGCCTCCCGTCGGGCATAGATCGCGGCGAATACTTCGTCTCGCTTCGCATCGAGGATGACCGCGACGTGCTGCGGCGGGGACGACGTCGCCAGGCAGTTCTCGGCGATCACGTCGAGCGTCGGCACGGCACAAATCCGGGCGCCGGTCGCCAAGGCGAGGTGCCGCGCGAACGTGACCGCCACGCGCAGGCCCGTGAAGCTGCCCGGTCCGATGGAGACGTGGCATTGGCACAGCTCCTGGGGCGACCAACCGTGCTCACGGCACAGCGCGTCCACCGCCGGCAGCAGTTCTCGTGCGTGCTCCACGTTCGCCGGAAACGCACGCTCGGAGAGCAGGTCGGGACCGCGGGCCACGGCGACGGAGCCGCTGCGTCCGGAGGTCTCGACGGCGATGATCCTGTCCTCGTTCATGCTCGCCCGCCCGCTCCCATTCGTGTCGCCTCGAATTGCGAGGCGTCTCATGGTAGCATACGTTCCCGTCGCTGGGCCGCAAACCGCCGGGAACAGAGAACACGACTTGGAGGCGCCGCGCCGTGCCAGCATCGAACCTGTTGATCGAAGACTATGCCGGCGTGACGCTCGTGACGTTCAACGAGTCATCGCTGCTCGACGCCGCGGTGATTGAGCAACTCGGCCGAGACTTGTACCGGCTCGTGGACGAGCAGGACCGTCGGAAGGTCGTGCTGGACTTCTCCAACGTCAAGTTCCTCTCCTCGCGGACGCTCGGCATTCTCCTTAACCTCCACAAGAAGGCGGCCGGCATCCGAGGCGAGGTCGTGCTGAGCGGCTTGCGAAGCGAGTTGAAGAAGGTCTTCACGATCACCAGCCTGGACAAGGTGTTCAAGTTCTTCCCGAACGACGCCGCGGCGATGAAGTCGGTTGGCGTTTACGTCAAGTAGCGCGGGCGCTGTCAGCAAGTCCCCGCCGGGATTGGCGTCAATCGAGACCGCCCGCCGCAAGGCTCATCGCTGGGTCCGCTGCCAACGGACGTCGATTCGCGCATCGAAGCGATCCGGCCCCACGGCATATCGCGTGACAGACGCCGTCCTCGCCTCGCCGGAGAGCGTCACCAACTGCCGCAACGCCCGGACCGGATCGAAATCCTGCAGGCTGACGGGCTGGGCAGGTATGACGGGGATCACCACGTCCATCTTCTTCCCGTCGCGGATGATGCGCATCGCGAACTCTCGGGTGGCTCCTCGGCAAAGATACCGGCCTGCAATCTCCCGGGCCGGATCGACGCCGGAGATGGACTCGCCTTGTACCGCGACGATGATGTCGCCGCCGTGAAGGATGCCGTGCGCCGGCGAGTCCGGAGTCACCTCGGCAACAACGGCGCGGCTCCGGTCGGTCTCGTCGACGACCAGGCCGACCCCCAATCGCGTTCGATGCTCCATGCGCTCCGTCGCCCAATGCTGCCACCACGCTGGCTCCAGCGTTTCGGGACGAGCGCGCTCCATGTACGTCAGCCAACTGCCGCACGTCTGTGCGAGGGCCGTGCCGTTCACCCACGCCCATTCGCTCACGTGCGCCTGCCGAGACTCGGGCAAGACCGGGCGCAGCCCACCGACAGGCTTGTCGTTCGGCCGTTGCTTGCCCCGGAGCGTCCGGACGATCTCCTCGATGTGTCCGACCGACGTCGATAGGACGAGCTTGTCATCCAAGATCGCCCAGCAAGGCTCGACGGCCTTGAGGAAAGCGAGATCAGTCCGCGCCGCGAGCAAGGGTCCCACCTGTACGTAATGCAGTTCGATGTCCTCGCATTTCTTGACTTCTACGTTCGGCCAGACGTCGGCTGGGCCTTTCGGGAAAGACATGAGAGACAACAACTGCGAGATGGATCCTAGAACGAAGTCCAGCCGTTCCACGGAACGCCCGGGGGCCTTCGTTCGACAGATGACTCCGAGCGAGGGCAACTGAAAGCCCGGTTCCGCCGACGATTTGCCCTTCCCGAGCAGCACGACGAACGTAGGCCCCAGTTGGCTCAGGAACGACGTTGCATCCTCGTCGTCACCGGCAAGCAGGCCCGCCAGCACCGACAACAACAGGTTCCATCCTTTAAACTCGCGTGCGGCGATGCGCTTCGACAGCGAGGCGAAATCGATCGTGCCCGCGTAGAGGGCCAGCGTCGAGTCCGGCAAACGGGCAAGCATTGCGGCGTCGATCGACGGACCGTCCCCGACGCCCCCGGGCCGCTGGCCGTGCAGTTCGCAAACGATGCCCTCGCGGTTGACCTCGACGCCCGCCAACAGCCGCGTGCACCCGCCGATGGCTTCCGCGTCGCCGGGCGACCATGCCACGTACAGCAGGCCGGGATATTCCCGAGAAAGCCGCGTCTTCAAAGCCGCGTACTCGGACCGCCCCGCCAACATGCCGCCCTCTCGCCCCGACAACAGCAAGACGGTCCGGCCCCACAATCCCTCAGGATCGCCGGCCGGCCCGAGGGCCAACGTGCGGTCGAGGACGGCCAATAGGATGCCGCCGTGCAGCTCAAATCGCCTGATTGGGCCTTCTTCCGCCAGGGGTCGGGCGCGCCATCGCCGAAGCCAAACGCGCAGATCGCTGGCGTGCTCCAACTCCGTCAGGACGACGCCGCTTTGCCACCGCGACGAGTCCGTGGCCATGATGGCGGTGCGGCGGCCGAGCAGTTGCGTGATCGCCGCCTCCGGCGTCAGACCCAGATGCTCCTGCGTCGTCTTCCGCCAAGGCGTACTTCCGCTCGGTATGTCCTTCTCGGTCAGTTCTCGAACGGTCTGCCAGATGCCGAGGCTCTGAAACACGTCTCGAACGCCGGCCAAGTCTCGCATCTCGACGTAGAACCGAACGTCGTTCGGCACGATGCGCAGCCAATCGTCCTGCGCGTCGCGGCCTGACGCCCCCGGCTCATCTGCGACAGCCCCTGCACAAGCCAGCAAGAGCGCCAACGGAAATGCCATCGGCACGGCACTCAGCACGGTGGTCGTCTTCATGCACGGCCTCCTCGTGGAGACGCTCGGATCGCGGCTGCGTCGATGGGAACCTCGCGCCGTCGGGCCTCGAAGATCGAAGAAGATCCTATCCAGTCAATCGGATGATATCGGGCGATCCACCCTTGTTCGAGTTGCCGCAAAGCGTCTTCAACAAAGCCTGTCTCTGTCAGCCCAGGCGCGTCGCGCGCGACTTGCTCGATCCGCACGCGTCGCCCGGTCCCCGCGCGTTGCCTGCGTCGCCGCGATGCTCGGAGCGACGAAGGCCTCGCGTCAGCTCAGAAGCGTACAACCTCTGGCTCGCCTCTCTCGGGATCAGGGGGCTCATCGACGTCCAGCAAGCCTCGGAAAGGCTCGAGAAAGATGTCCGTGAAGGAGACCGTCGGCTGCGGGGGCGGCTCGTGCACGCGCTCCAGGCCGGCACGTACGCCGCGCCGGGCGTCTTGCATCGAGATTTCCAGCAGGCGGTTCACGTCTTCGGCGGCCCGCTTGGTCCCTTCGATGACCTCCAGCGTGGAGTTCACCAAGCCTTCCGCCCCCACCGCCTTGACAGCCGCCGCTCCTTTGACGATCGTTCCACGTCGCCCGGTCTCGGTCACCGGCCAGATCAGCACGCAGAAGAAGAGCATCGCCGCTGCGGCCGGCAGGCTTGCCGAGATGCCCATGCGCAACAGTCGCTGCCTTCGCTCACGCCGCGTGACCAGAAGCGACCGATCGCCATACGTCACCCTCGGCAGCGAGGCCACGACGCGATCGGCGAACCCCGGGGGTAATTCGGGCTCCGAGCGGTCGTTCGCGATCACGCTCCCGCAGGCACGGATCATCTCCACTTGACGCTGACACGCGGGGCATTGCAGGAGGTGCGCGTGCACCTCCGCCATCAGGCTCGAGGACAACGCCCCGTCCAAGTACGCGTCACGGAGTTTCTGAACGTGTCGGCATGTCATCAGCATGACACAAGCTCCCGGCAGCGCCAGGAAGACGCAACGGCTCGAACCGCAAATAGCCTGATCCTCACGCGCCTGGCGAAACGCCGCACCCAACCGGTTGCTCGGCCTTTCGAGATTCCGCCCTTCGTGGTCTCAGGCGCGTATCACGCCGCGCCGCCCGCCCGGGCTTCTCGGATGACCGACCAGTCCGCAGCCATGTGCTCGCCCAGCAGAACCTCCAGGCGCTTTCGCGCCCGGTGCAGGTGGCTCTTCACCGTCGCCGCAGGAATCTCGAGGATTTCGCCGATCTCCTGGCAACTGAGCGACTCTCTATAGAAGAGTAATACCGTCGCCCGCTGCGCCGGTGTCAGTTGATCCACGGAATCCCAAACAATCTTCTTGAGGCGTCGGGCCTCCTCGCTGTTGGCGACCTGTTCACCGACGGGACAACCGCCGTCTCCGCGACCGTCCACCCGACGGGGCGCCAGAAGGTCGAAGTCCACGTCGCCCGAATAGTCTTTTCGGCGCCGCAGTCGGTTCAGGCACAGCCGATAAGCGATCGTGAACAGCCAGGTGCTGAACCGATACGAACTGTCGAAGCTGTCCAGCGCCTGGAAGGCTCGCAGGAACGTGTCTTGGCAGATTTCTTCGACGTCATGCCGATCCCGGACAAGTCGCCAAACGAACGCGCCGAGCCGGTCCTGGTAAGCCACCACCAGGGCATGCGCACTCTGGGCGCAGCCCCGCCGCGCGCCCGCGATCAGTTGGCGCTCGCGGAGGATCGCAGCTCGCTCTCCGCTCGCTTCCTGGTTGCCCATGGCTTCCATAGCTATTATATCTTCTCGGCGGGCGGATGGTTGCAATCCGGCGAATTCCCGTACATGTTATCGTCCGCCACAAGGCTTTGCTATGGCTAAGGATGCGTCGAAGACACCACAAGTCCGCCGAATCATGAACAAGAAGGCCCGATTCGACTTCGAAATCCTTGAGAAGGTCGAAGCTGGTATCGTCCTCAAGGGCACGGAGGTCAAGAGCTTACGACTCGGAGATGCCAGCTTGAACGAGGCCTACGCACGAATCGACGGGGCGGAGCCCGTGCTTGTCAACTTCCAAGTCCAGCCCTACAAGCAAGGCAACCGCTTCAACCACGACCCCAAGCGTCACAAGCGGCTACTGCTCCACAAGCGCGAGATCAGGAAGCTCCTGGCAAAGGTGCAGATCAAGGGCCAGACGCTGATCCCCCTCGCCGTCTATTTCAACCAACGGGGCATCGCGAAGGTTGAGTTGGCTCTTGCCCGGGGCAAGACGCATCAAGACAAGCGCCAGACCGAACGCAAGCGGCAAGACGAGAGAGAAATGCGTCGCGCCCAACGCGGCGGTGCGTTCTGATCGAGGCCCTGGCTACAAACCACGAAAACGCCCGATAACTGACGTACACCGCGAGGCCTCTTGCGCAGACCGCAGCAGGTCCGCTCGCGACCTCCCGCCGCGCGGCATCCGGTCGGCAACCGCACAAAGGCCACGCTACCCAATCCGCCCGGACCGGATTATCCTGAGGCGACCGTGATGAAACCCTTTCCGCGAATCCGATTGCCGAGCCGTCGCTGGGTCCTTCCTGGCCTCGGCGTCATGGCCGCGGCGATGCTCGCCGCCGTCATCGGCGTGATGAGCATGGACGAGCCGTTGCTCACGGACGACGAGGCCTTTCCGAACCCTGTCATCATCGACCCCCACAAACGGCCCAACATCGTCTTCCCCGATTCCGTCCGCACCTACGACCTGACGTTGAACTGCTTCGTCGACCGGTTCGCCCGCGTCTGTATGCAGGGCCGATACGACGACCTCCGCCTCCTGTTGAGCACGCGCAGCGGTGACCCGATTGTGGCGAAGCGATTCGAGTCCATGTTCAACGCTATCAAGCAAGTCCGAATCCTCGCCCTTGAGCAGGTTCGCGGCCTGCCGAACAGCGAAGGGACCATCTACATACTCAAGGCCGAATACGTCCTAGAGGACTTCGCCGCCACCAAGTCCCGACAGAGCGAGACCGTCCGTCTGGCGATCGCCAAGGAGGACGACGCTTGGCGCATTGGGCCGATCCCCCGCGGCTGGGCAGACGCCCTCGCACCAGAGGCGGGAACCGGCATCTCGTCGACGGCAGACGGTTCGCCGATCGTCCGCGCCCTGCCGACGACAGGCGATTCGCCGGCAACAGGCGTCCCGTCTACAACCGACGTCTTGCCGAGAACCGACGCCTGGTCGGCGACGGGTGCTCCATCGTCAACAACCGGCGTTTCGCCGACGGCTGGCGACGCCCCTCCTCCTGTCCCGACGCCTCCTTCCTCCCAGCCGGCCAACGAGGTTTCAATCGAATCCCTGGGCGTCGTCTCCAACCAGCCCGCCAGCGTGGACTGATAATCGCCCGGCTCGGTAGTCATCGCTCGCCCAAGCGCCGGTGGGCGACGAATCCGGACCCA
>CAZERK010000003.1:0-3716 GCA_964514515.1 uncultured Planctomycetaceae bacterium | reverse complement strand
GTGACCGGAGATTAGCACAGTCGCCTCTTGACGACGCCATCTTTGCCCGCGCAGAAGTTATATCTTAGGTTTTGCAGACGGTTGGGCGAATCATGGATCGCAGGGCTGATAGAGCGCTCCCGCTTGACAGTACTGAAAAGGCGCTGGTCAGCGGACTGGGCTGAGAATCAGCCGAGGAAAGAAGACAACCCACTAACTCGCCAGGATGAAGGGGAAAGGACATGGGACTTACAGTCAATAACGTCAACACACTGTCTCTGTTGAACATCTTGAACAGGACAACATCAGACCAGACAAACACATTGCTGAAGTTGTCCACGGGCCACAAGATCAACTCCGGAGCGGATGACCCCGCCGGTTTGATCGCCGTGCAAAGCCTGAACGCGGAGTTGACAGGCGTCGAGGCGGCCATGGCCAACACACAGCGCGCCAATTCGATGCTCAGCGTCGCGGACAAGGCCCTCGTGGAGGTCGAGAGCCTGCTCTCCGAGATCGAGACGCTGGCGGCTCAGAGCACAAGCTCCGGCGGTCTGAGTTCATCCGAAATCGCCGCCAACCAAGCGCAGATCGACAACGCGATCAACTCCATCAACCGAATCATCCAGACGACGACATTCAACGGAAAGAAGCTGCTCGACGGTCAGCAGTCCATCCGCGCCACGGCCAGCGCGCCGACGCAGATCAGCGACCTGCGCGTCTTCTCGCGTCCGACGACCAGCTCGACGCTCACGATGTCCGTGAACGTCAGCCAGGCGGCGACGGTCGCGTCGGCGACCCTCGGTTCGTTTACGGCCGCCGACTCGACCGACGTCAGCGCCGCCACTTTCAGCATCGCGGGCAGCTTGGGAACCGCCACCATCACGGTCGATGACACCGACACGCTGGCGGACGTCGCAGCGAAGATCGTCGCGGCCAAGAGCGAGACCGGCGTGTCCGCCTCCGTGAGCGGCAGCGAGCTCCACATTCAGAGCACGCAGTACGGCGACAACGCGTTCATCTCGGCGCAGTACATCAGCGGCGACGCCGACTTCCTGACCGTCTCTTACACAACCGGCAGCGACGCAGAGGTCACCGTCAACGGCCAGGCGGCCTACGTCGACGGCTTGCACGTGTCGTTCAGCTCGAACGGAACCAGCGGCGAGTTCTACCTCGCCGACACGACGAGCACCGGCTCGTTCGGCAACCTGTCGATCAGCGGCGGCGGCATGACGTTCCAGCTCGGCACGAGCAGCAGCACGCAGGCGACGCTGGGCATCGAAGGCCTGTTCGGCCACCAATTGGGCAACAGCTCCGACGGATACCTCAACACCCTGCTGTCTGGCGGCACGAGCGACTTGTCAACCGACGCCAACAACGCCGTCACCATCGCCAAGGCGTCGCTGAACCAGATCGCCACGCAGCGAGGCCGAATCGGCGGCTTCCAGAAGTTCCAGGTCGAGACGTCCTACAACAGCTTGACGGCCACGAAGGAGGCTCTGGAGAATGCCCGCGGCGTCATCGACGACGTGGACTACGCGATCGAGACTGCCGCGTTGGCCCGCACCCAGGTGCTCGTCCAGTCGGCCGTTTCACTCTTGGGCGTTGCATCGCAGCAGTCATCGCAGATTCTCTCGCTGCTGCAATAAGCGCGGCTGTAACGCCCTGGTTCTGGTGGGTTGTCCGTTACGACGGGATCGAGATCAGCGCTCGATCCCGTCTTCTTTTCTGCGCGCATGCCTGCTGCGAAACACCGGCGGCGCCAGCCACTGCGGCATCGGTCCGGCTGCGTTCTACTCCGCTTCGCGACGGGCGAAACGGATCGCTTGGCGCACCCACTCGAGACAAGGGGCCGGCGCGACGCCATAATCGGTGAAGCCCACCGCCGCGACGCCCGTCTGCGAGACGTTATGAACCTCCGTCACGAGCGTCGGCCCGTCCTCGACCTCCGGCGGATGACAGGGCATCCGGACCTCCGTCCGGGCCGGCTGCAACGAGCCAGCTTCGTAAGATGCCGCCCGTTCGGCTGCTTGTCCCGCGAGTTGGGCGGCTTCTCCTTGCCCTACGGCCGTCAATCCGGCGATAGCGGCCTTCCGTCGACCGGCTGGCGCCCGAAAGCAAACGCGATCGAAGCTGTCCAGAAGCGCCGGATGCAGCACGATCGACTGCCCAGCGGACGGAAGCTGCAGGACCAATCGCGCCGTTGTTCGCGATCGAACGAGCTTCGCCAACGAGACCACGACCTGTTCGCGCATCATCGCATACTGCACCGCCTGCGGTTCGGTACTGAGCAACGATTCCAGGCGGTCGAACGGAACCGCCTCCAGACGAAACAGCCCTTCGACCTGGCCACGCGACCACGCCAAGACGGCGTCAACGTCGATCCCAAGATCCGCGGCTCGTTGTCGACATGACGAGCAGAAGCACCACGTCAACAGCGGCCGCCGCGCGTCATCGGTCGGCAGCCCAACATGCACGCCTCGATCCCTCAGGGCGACCGCCGGGAAGCCCAGGTGTCGCAGTTCGAGGCTGTCGATCCGATAGCCGTTCATCAAGTCCTCCGCCATCGCTGCGAGGAACTCGCGGACGTCCGGGTTCGCCGGGCAGAGCCAGGCCGGGTCCGGATCGCCAAGCACGTTGACGCACCTGGCCATCGGATACTTGGCCGCCAATCGCTCGTGCAAACAGCACGCGACGGAAGCTCTGAGTCGAATCCCGAGACGCTCAGCTTCTTGGGCGATCTTCTCCAGGGGATTCCGCGACTTGATCCGTGACGCGACGACGGGCCGCAGGTGCGTACCGCCGTATCGCGCAATCTCAGGTTGGAAGTACGCGCCTGCCTCACGCTCGACTAGCCGGGAGCCTGACGGACGCTTGCCTCGCATCACCCACGAGCCGTTTGAGTCGGCCGCGACGTTGATCGCGTCTACGCCGATCTCGCCGGCCAGCACGCCAAGCGCCGATTCGATCCCCTCGTCTTCGATGTCCGTCGGGTGACAGGAGAACAGGTACTCCGGCATGGTCGCCTCCATCAAAAACGCCGCCTCGCTTCACGCCGGCACGTGTGCGTCTTGGGGGAGATTCTACACGAACCACGGCCCTCCGAGGCACGCAAGGGTTGCCGGAGCATGGCTGGTTTTCAGGACGTGAGGCTGGACCCTGTCCCAAACCCGCATCTTGATCAGAGCCGTCACGACCGATCGGGACATTGTCCGAGGTCTTGGGGTAAGTTCGACAGCCTGCGGCATCACCGTTCGACCTACACCGCCACCGCGATTCGGTCTCGTCTGCGACACGATCGTCGCGCACGAGCGAACCTCGACGCGCAGAGCTGTCATCGCGCGGAACCCGACGCGTTCCCGCCGCGCAGACGGGGTGCTTCTGAAAACGGTGTGCTATTCTGGATTGGGGTCGGCGAAAGCGGTGGTATCGGGGTCCTGCGTTGCCAGGAGTTCGTTCAGGCTTTGCTGGACGGCTGGCTGATCGGGAGACAGTTGCAGCGACTTCCGGAAATGCGCGATCGCCCGACGAGCCCCCAGCGAGGCGGCGGCGTTCTGAAGCATGGCCAGGCTGGCTCGAGCGCAGCCGTTGTGCGCGGCTGCGCTTGTACGATCGATCCCCAGGGCATGGCGATACATATCGTATGCGGCCTGGGGCTGCCCAGCCTCCTCCAGCGCCAGCCCCGGCTCGACGAGGATGCGTGCATTCGTCGGGTCCTGTCGATGGAGGTCTTGCAGGAA
>CAZERK010000002.1:0-28095 GCA_964514515.1 uncultured Planctomycetaceae bacterium | reverse complement strand
GATCTGCGCCCAACCCGTCAGGCCGGGCTTGATCAGGTGCCGTTCGTCGTAGAAGGGGATCAGCGAGGCGAGCGGGCTGACGAACTCGGGCCGTTCGGGCCGCGGTCCGACCACGGCCATGTCGCCCCTGAGGATGTTGTAGAGCTGGGGCAGCTCGTCGAGCCTGGATATGCGGAGGAGGCGGCCCAGGCCCGTGACGCGAGGGTCGTTGGGGGCGGCCCAGGTCGAGCCGTTGGGCTCGGCGTCGGCCCGCATCGTGCGGAACTTGAATAGCGTGAAGAGCCGGCCGCCCTGCCCCACGCGCGTTTGGGAGTAGAGGATCGGCCGGCCATCCTGGAGCAGGATGGCGAGCGCGATCATCGCCGCGATGGGGGCGGTCACGATCAACAGGATGCCCGCCACGAAGAAGTCGAACGCCCGTTTGAGGACGAGGTGTTCCTGCAACTGCCCCTTGAGGTCCGCGGCCAGGAACCAGCTCGGCGTGATATGCAGCACCGGAACCTCGCCGTAGGCCGTTTCGTAGAAGGTCGTCTCATCGGTCACGCGACAGCCCAGACGAAGGCATGAGAGGGCTGCCCGCTGGTACCGGGTGTCGCGAGAGGCGGTCTCTGAAACGACGACTTCCGCTACCTCGAAGCGCCGGCAGAGGTCCTCGATTTCAGCGATGTCGCCGACGATGGGGATATCGGAGGCGGCCTGCTCGATTTCCGTCTCGACGCCGTTGGGCATCGCCACGCCGACGAGGCGATAGCCCGGTACCGAACCCTTGCGAACGGAGCGGATGATGGAGCCCGTCAGGGGCCCTTGTCCGATGACCAGCAGCCCGCGGCGCACATCGCGGACCGTGCGATGGGCCAACAGCCGGACCGTCGGGGCGATGATGAGGAAGAAGGCGATGCCTGAAGCGGCCGCTCGGCGGCTCAGGCTGGAGTAGATGAACAGGTGCATGACCAGCCAGGTCGCCAGCATGGCGAAGCTGACCGTGAGTAGGCAGCGGGCGAGGATGCGGGACCGCGCCCAGAGCGTCGAAACTTCGTAGAGTCCGAAGACGACGCCGGCCAGGATGACGAACGTCGCGAGGATTCCAGCCGCGAGCCAGAGGTTGTAGTCGGCGAGGAGGTTCTGCGGCCGCGCCCACCAGACGAACAGCTCGTTGCCCAGCGCCATGCCTCCGCAGACAACGATGATGTCGAGGATGATCCAGGCCACCCTTGGGAGGCGGAGAAGGCAGCGGCCGAAGAGCGACCGCTTGGACGGGCGCGCAGACGGCCTCGGGACGGCTCGCCCCGTTCGCGGCTCGCTCAGCGTGCGCGACGGCAGCGGAGCGATGTCGATCGACAGCAGCGTATTGGTTGTCACCGAATCTGGAACCTCAGCCTGTTGGGATAGGTATCGGACGAGTACGGAGACAACCTGAGAACCGGGTGCGCCTTGTCTGTCGGGAGGGACGTTATCGGGCGTTTACTCAGACATCGGCCGCACGCCTGGAGATGGGGTGGGCGGGACGATGACGATGGCGCGGAGGTCTGCTCGATCGTTGCGCGGAGAATCAGACGATCTGCATGAGCGTGGACTCGGATCGGGGACGCACGCTCAGAACTTATCGGCATCTCGATGCGGGCTTGTCAGTTTCTGGACGCAAGTCGACTTCGTCGACCTCCGATAAACCTTACGCAACAAGATTGCCGGACGTTGGCGCCGGTGGGAGAGCGCATACCAGGATGCTGTCGGTTCCGGGCGGCGAACAGGGTGCGAATTATGACAAACGACGAGAAGCGAGTTGGCGCGATGCTGCGGATCTCATCAAACGCGCGTCTTGCCCTGCGTCTTACCATCGCATGCGCGGCTTCGAGCAATTTCGTTGGAGCCTTGCGGCGTCCAGCCAGACGGATGGTGCGACAGCGCGCGAGTGTGGGCCGGCTGCTCTGCGCATGCGTTTGCGTGGTTGCGACCGCGTTGACGACGGCGTGCAATCCGATTCGCGAACCCGAATACCAGTCGTCTGACTACAAGCCGAAGTATCAACCTCAAATTGAAGAGAAGAGGGCGGAAGTCCAGGCGGCCGATCTTGGCGTCGAGGATGCGGCGATAGCCGAGCATGGCCAACGTGTCCTGTCGCCCGAGCCGTCGGTCGGACGCTTTCCGGCCGGCTTGGCCGTCGCGCAGGTGCAGGTTTGTACCGCCCCGCAAGGCGAGCCTCGCTACCTCCGCGTGGAGGAGATGGAGGCGCATACGAGCGTCTATTGGGGGCAGTCGATGAACAATCTGCCACCGATCCGCGAGGTTCGCATGCTTCGCGGGTATGGCCTGGATCCGCGCGGTGCCGTCTGGCAGGCGCTGCTGAACGCATCGCTTCAAGAGGACTGTTCGCTCTGCCTGATCTATGCCAAGGTGGGCGAGGCGGCGGCCGACGCTGAATACGTCGCCGTGCTTTGGGACGCGGAGGCCGAGAAACCCCTGTCGGTCTTTCGCGTGCCCGTGAGCGTTCCGCCGCAGGAGCGCGAGGCCTACGAGAAAGATGGCCGTCACGGCTACGCGCGGCTCCTCGCCGAGGCGAGCTTCCGGGCCGAAAGCGACCTGCGGGCCCTGGTTCGGACCGCGCTCTGGGATCTCGTGGGCAACGACACCGCGAGCCCTACCACGCAGCCCAATCCCTGGGACACGGATTTGCCGCTCTTCCCGCGCGACTACGCGCCCGATACCCGACATCGAGTTCGAGTTTATGTCCAGCCGATGCCGCCCGGTACGCAACAACGCAGCAGCCGATGATCGCCGCCGGCCTCCTGCGCGTTCGGCAGCCAGCGCTGAGGCGTAAACGAGGGGGCGGCCAGGATGTGTCGACTGCATCGCCCGAGAGTCCACCACGATGCACGCAAGAACAATCTCGGATGACTGGCTCATCAACGCCGTTCACCGTTGGCTCGTTGAAGCGGCGTTCGTCGCCTACGCGCTCGTGCTCGTGTACATGTCGTTCGTGCCGTTCGACTTCGCGAGGACGCCGCATTGGGGGACCGCCGAACGGGAGTTCCTTGGACTGGGCAGGGGCCCGCTCAGCCTGCCGGACATCCTCGCGAACCTGGCGCTGTACGTTCCGTTGGGCGTCCTGGGCTTTGCGGCCGGGCGGCGCAGGGGCGGGGGACGGCTTGCGTCGACCGCGGTCTCGCTGATGTTCGCCGCAGGCCTCAGCTTCCTCGTGGAGCAGGGACAGCGCTGGGTGATCGTGCGCGTTTCGACGTGGGCGGACGTGACGGCCAACACCTTGGGCTGCTTCGTCGGCATCATGCTCGCCGGTTTGGCGGAACGGCAGGTTCGCCGGGTGTTGAGCCGAGCCCGATGGGCGGCCCCTCGCAACTGGTGGCTGACGCTGGGCAAGGCCGCCGTCTGCGTGGTCCTCGTCGTGCAACTGCGTCCGTACGACGTCGTCGTCGACGTCTTCCATACGGCGGTCAACACAATTCGTCATGCGGATGTCAGCCCGTTGGCACGCTGGCAGGGCCTGGAAGAAGAGGTCGCGCACGACGTCCGGGTCGGCCTCCGCCACGGCATGTACGAGCTGCCGAGGGCGCAATGGGAATACGTGCTCGATCAAGCCGCGTCCGTCGCGGCCTACGCGGCGATCGTCGTCCTGATCGCTGTCGGTCTCGCGCCGCGTTTTGCCAGCCGGGGGCTTCTGTACTTATGGGCGGGCTTCGTCGTCACGTCGTTGGCGGCGATGGTGACGGTGATTCGCATCTTCCTGATTTCGTACGGTCTGGACACGGCGCACTTCTTTTCGAGCGTGGCGGCGTGGCCGATCGGATGCGCGATTGCTCACGGGATCTTACGGCGGGACCCGTTGCCACGCGGCGCCTTTGACGTCATCCGACAGGCGCCAGGCCTGCCGGAGCGCATCGAGACAAGACGAGCCGTCTCGGCGGGACCGTGGCCTGCGCTAGCCGTGGCCCTCGTCCTGATGACGTGCCTCGCCTACGAGTTGGCGCCGTTCGACTTCGGGACGGCCGACCCCCGAGCCAACCTGCCGGCGGCGGACAGGCGCATCTGCCTCGTCCCGATGATGGCGCACTTCCACGCTCGCCCGAACATCGCGTTCTTCGACCTGAGCGGCGATCTGGTGCGCTACTCGGCCTTTGGCGCCTGCCTAGCGCTAATCCTGCGACGCAAGACGAGTTGGCGCTGGCGCCGTCAACTCGCCGCGACCTTCGTGGCCGTGCTGGCCATCGCGACGGCGATGGAAACGGCCCACCTGTTCATGGCGACGCGGCAGACGGACACGACGACCTTGATCCTGGCGGCCGTCGGCGCGTTTGGCGGGGCCGTGGCCGTTCGATGGGTCTACGATTTCCGCGCCTCCGTCATGACGCAGGAGGGCGAGGACCTGCTCACGACGCAATTGATCGAAGGCGAGACGTTCAAGCCGCTGCCTGAGATGCGGAAGACTGTCAACGAGACCGGCGCGGCACGCCAAGAGCGCGAGACGGAAGGATGATGGATGCGGGCACGCATGATGATCGGATCGCCGTTCTCTCGGACGTGCATGGCAACTGCTGGGCGCTGAGGGCCGTCCTGGCCGACGTCGACAAACACAGACAGGGTACGCAGACATCAGATCCCGGTGAACAGCCCTCATCCTGCCGGAGGGGGCATCACCGGCTGCGGATCGCCGGCCAGGCTCTTGGCAAAGCAGATTCAATTCCGTATCATATGCGTAGAGAGTGGAAGGCATTGGCCATGTGCCGAAGGAGGTGCAGGGCGCGCCAGGCGGCGTAACTTGGCTTGCCAGCATTCGAGGGCTACCAAGCACGAAGCGCGTCTGTCTGTTGATGATCCAATAGCCGCGTTATATGGGGCTGGGCTGTCGTCCGTTCATTATTCCGCGAATCCCACGCTGCACCTTGATTGACGCGACGCAGCTCGTGAGAACCATGCCACAACGTCATCATCGACGGCCTTGCCCGCCCCTCCAACTCGGTTGAAAGACGTTCGGTTCTACGTTCGCTCTTGAAGGCAACCCCTTCGCCCGGCCGGCGGTGATGTACGTCATGCCGAGGCGGGCGGATGAAGGAAATACACGACGCTGGGGTTTCCTCGCAATGTCGGAAACACCGACGGACAATTCAACGAGCACGAAGCGCGGAAACGGAGGCGCCGCCGGACGATGGTTGGCGCCGACTTCCGAGATCGAGACGATCCTCGCGTTTGCTCAGCAGCGCGGCGCCACGGACGTGCACATCGTGGCGGGGGCGCCGCTGATTCTCCGCATCGGCGGCGAATTGGTCCCCGTCACCTCCCGCGTGCTCGATGACGATTGGTCCCGACGGCTGAGCACCTCCCTGCTGACCGCCGAGCAGATCGCCCGCTTCGAGCGGCAGTACGATCTCGACCTGATGATCGCCGCCGCATCCGGTGATCGCTATCGACTCAACATCAGCTACAACGACGGGCACGTCGGTGCGGTCATCCGCCTGCTGCCCAAGGCGCCCCTGCCGCTGGAAGACGTGCACCTGCCGGCGTCGGTCGGACGGCTGCTGCGCGCCAAGAAGGGGCTGATCCTGATCACCGGCAGCACGAGCCAAGGCAAGACCACAACGCTGGCCAGCCTGGTCGACGCGATTAACCGCCACCAGCGGAAACACGTCGTCACGATCGAGGACCCGATCGAGTACCTGCACACCAAGAAGAACTCGATCGTCCGGCAGCGAGAGGTCGGCCGCGACACGCGGTCGTTCGCCAACGGCCTCCGGGCCGCGCTGCGACAGGATTGCGACGCCATCGTCGTCGGCGAGATGCGGGACTACGACACGATCCGCATCGGCCTGACGGCGGCCGCCACCGGCGTGCTCGTCATGTCCACGCTGCACGTCATCTCGATCGACAAGATCATCGAGCGGTTCCTGGCGTACGCGCCCGAGCGGAGCCACGGCCAAATCCGCACGCTGCTGTCCGAGGCCCTGCTGTGCGTCATCCACCAGGAGCTGCTGCCCACGCTGGACGGCGGCAAGCGCGTCGCCTGCGAGCTGCTCTTCGTGACCGAGGCGGTTCGCAACCTCATCCGCAACCGCGGCACCTATCACCTGCGGACGGTCATCGCCACGGGCGGCCGCCACGGCATGGTGAGCATGGCCTCTTCGCTGGGACAGCTCCGCTCCGAAGGCGCCATCTCGGATGCCCTATACCGCCTGATGCTGGAACATTATCGATAGTCAGCCGTGTTTCCTCTGCGAGGGCGTTGCCATCAGAGCCGCCTTCGAGTACGTGTTTGGCGGGAGCGCGGGGATCAGAGCCGCGACCATCAGGGAGCGGTTCCCGTACCGCTCGTTACAGTTGTTCGTCGGCTCCGCCGGCCCGTGCGTCGTGCAACTGAGTTTGAGGTTCGGGCCTAGACAACTCGGCGTTGCCGGAAAGCCGCTTTTGTCGGCAAGCGCCCGTCACGAGCGGCACAAGGCCCCCTCCCTCACGGTCGGGGCTCTGATAGAGACCCTCGGTAAACAGGCACGCCTTCCATGCCGGCGCTGCTCGCACGGACCGCGGTTCCGAGGCTCGCGGCGCGGCCGGCGCTGCGGCCGGTCGTCGCGTCTTGCGACGCGGACGCCCTCGCCGTAGGCTCCGCAGCGCGCGCTTCGCGCACGGGGCCTACCGACGGATGACGAACGAACCCAAAGCGCCCTTGGCGACCGACGACTCCGGGGCCGACGCCGCGACCGCAGCCTCGCCGAGCGCCCCGCCGACGCCGGCCGGCATCCGGCATCTGCACCGGCGGCTCTACAATTGGGTGCTGAGTTGGGCGGAGTCGCCCTACGGCGCGGCGGCGCTGTTCGTCCTCGCGTTCGCCGAGTCCAGCTTCTTCCCTATCCCGCCGGACGCCCTGTTGATCGCCCTGGTCCTCGGCCTGCGCAAGCGATGGTGGTGGTTTGCCGGGCTCTGCACGGCCGGCAGCGCGGTCGGGGGGATCGCCGGCTACGGCATCGGCTACGGCCTGATGGATACCGTCGGCCAGTCGATCCTCCGGTTCTACCACGCGGAAGAGTACTACCAGCGCGTCCAGGAGCTGTACCTCAAATACGACTTCTGGATCGTCTTCACGGCCGCCTTCACGCCGATCCCCTACAAGGTCTTCACGATCGCCTCTGGCGCGTTCGAGATGAGCCTGCCGGGCTTCACGCTCGTGTCCATCGTCGGCCGCGGGACCCGGTTCTTCCTGGTCGCCGTATTGCTGTACGTCTTCGGCCCCCCGCTGCGGCGCTTGATCGACCGCTACTTCGACCTGCTCTGTATCCTGTTCGTCGTCCTGCTCGTCGCCGGCTTCGTCGTCATCCGCTACCTGGTGTAGACGCAACGCGCCTCCCATGCGCTCGTAAGTCGCGCACATAAGCGACCGCTTCAAGGGTGAACAGCGGGAGGCAAACGATCGAGGATGAACGACATCGCCCGTTCCGCGCCGCTCAGCGCCTTGCGAGCCCTCTCCGGCGTAGGCTCACGGTCCGATGGATAACGCGTTTCGACGGCGAATCGCGTCAGCCATTCACAATCGCCTCGCACGTCAGCGAATGCGGCATCCTGTTCTTCGCAGTAGTCGAAGAGCAGCCCCAAGACATGGACCTTGGGCGTCACGACGCCGCGGGCCAACAGATAGCCCTTGAGCGCCTTCTCGACCGCCTGCTGACAATGGAAGCAGCCGGTATCCAAGATCGGACTCGGCGAACCCAGCAACCGCCGCGCCGACTCAAGATCGGCGTGCGCCTTGCGCAGCCACGCGCGGACCAGTTCGAGTTCAGGCGGCATAGAGCAGCCTTCCTTTGGAGCGCACGTCGTGCTCCAGCGTGCCGACGAGGCAGCCGCGGCGCTGGAACGTTTGCTCGCTTTGGATGTGCAGTTCGATCGGGAGGAACAGCCCGCGCAGACACCCGTACGCCAATTCGTCGCAATCGTCTCGTTCCAGCCGGCCCTCCTCCAGCGTGACGTACAGGTCGATATCGCTGTCCGGGCCGGGCGAGCCGCAAGCATGTGAACCGAACAGATAGATCGCTCGTGGGGAGACGGCCGCAGCGAGCCGTCGAACGACCTCTGCCAAGCGGTCGTCTGGGATGCGGGTCGGCGCTTCTGCCGCCTGGTTCATAGCATTAGCCTCCGATGGAGCTGCTGGTGCTTCCTCCTGCCACGCGCTGAAACTCCACCCTGCTTCCTTGAGGACGCCCGCAACAAGGTGTTCGATCATGCAGGCGACTCTCAGAACCACCCTGCCGATTTCTCTGGCCCTCTTCAGCGTATCTTCGTGGCTGCCGATTCCAAACAGATCGGCTGCGACCGCCAGATGGGCCATCGTGCAGAAGCTGTCGGTATTCTGCTTCTTGTTCCATTCTACAAAGACCGGCTCGATCTTGCCCCTTGCCACCCACCCGATCGCGGCTTCGGCTATCTTCGGATCCCAGTGAGCGAAGTACTTATTGCGGACCCGCCGCAACAGTCCAACCAGATCGCGACGCGGGCCTTCCTCGAAACAGTCATCCCGGGTCTGTCGGTTTTTCTTCTTCGACAGCCGTTCGCGCCGGAACACGCGACTGTTCCTCTCAACGGTGCGGAGCCCTTCAGCCGCCCAGCCCGCGGCAGCGATGATGGCGATGAGCCTGTCATGAATCTGTGGTTCGGCAGTCTTGTCCCTGAGAGAATCGTACCATCGAAAGCTCGCCATCATGGCATTGCGGTTCATCTGCAATTGCAGGATTGCAGGCAGAGCTTTGATCTGTCGAATATCGGTGTCCGGTGTGAAGCGATACCGATTCAGCATGCCTGTTCCCCAACGACCGCCACAGCCAGCCGAGAATCGCCGGCCCACAGGTGGCTGTCAGTTCTTCATCCTGCAACCTGCGCTCGCCGCTCGCCAAGACTATCTCATGGATCAGGATTGCCTTTCCCGAGCTGCTCGGGCGCGATCCTCGAACGCCTTTGCTCCCTGCCGGAAGTAGGCGATTTCCTCTTCGCGTGACCGCACGACGAGTTCGGCGCGGATCTTCCGCTGGGCTTCATGCTTCATTCCTCCGATCAGAGCCGCGCGCGTGAGCAAGCGGTCACGCTTCACCGCGGATCAACTGCTCCCCGAACCTTGACACCGCTGCGTGAAGTCACGGACGGGCGGTCGCGGCGCTGATCGAGAAGTCACGAAGCCTGGGACGGCTTGGTCGCGCGGATGCGCCCGCCGGTGGCGAACTCGGGGGCGTCCTTGATGCAGGTGCCCAGGATGCCCAACGACTTGCAGAAGGCCCGCCAGCCGGTGCGATTCAGCACGGCCGGGGCCTCGCCGACGGACGGGAAGCCCTGCTCGTTCGGCGTCAGCGTCTCCCAGTTCGCGAACAGCCGGCCCCAATCGCTGGCCAGCACGTCCCGCATCATGCGCCGGGCGTTTCGCGGGTACCAGAAGCTGTCGTGATAAACCACGCTGGCGATGTAGGCCCAGGGAGCGAGCAGCGTCTTGAGCGTCCATTCGAGCGGGAGCTTGAGCGGGCCCCAGTAGATTCGGTGCTGCATCCGCGATGCAAACGTCATCTTCTGATACGGCCCGACGAAATGCCAGTTCTCCCGTGCCGCGTCCGTGTCACCGACGATCTCGATCTTGGCGGGATCGCCGCAGCCCAGGCCCAGATCGTGGGCCAGCCTGATGAACTTGATGGACAGCGGGTCGAAGCCCATGAGCTTCGCGGCGACCGCGTCGATGGCGACCTGGTCGGCGCTGGCCAGGAGGACGTTCTTGACGTAGGGCGTCATGCACCGGGGGCCGGGGCCGTCGCCCGCGAACGTGCCGTCCATGACGGCGAAGACGCTGCGATGAATCTTCTTCTGGATCATCAGCAGGTCGACGAGCGTTTCGTGGATGACCGGATGCGTCCAATGCCGCCGCTCGTTGAGCAGGCCCCCGAAGGCGTTCTTCATCGCGCCCGTCGTCTGGGTGAAGACGTGCGTCTTGATCGTCGGCAGGTGGATGATGTTCTCGCCGATGAACCGTCGCGGAATGCTGAAGCCCTGGGGATAAACCTGGTTGAGGCACAGGAACTTCTCGCACAAGTCCCCGACGGCGTCGCGAACGTTGATCCAATCCTCGCCTTCGTAAAGGTGGACGTTGCGCAGGCCGTGGGCCTCGACGACGTTGAGCTGCTTGTTCTCTCGCTCGCCCAGGTGCGCGTCGATGACGACGGTGCGATTGTGACAACCGTGAATCAGCTTCGGGGCGTAGCCGTCGGCCTTCATCGCCCGGATAACGCCCTCAAGCTGCCAGGGCGTCGTCGAGCTGCCGGGAAAGAAGAAATGCCAACTGATGTTGATCTTCAGGGCGGTGTCGGCGTCCTTGGCGACGATCGTCTGATAATCGGCGAGATTCAATAGACGATGGTAATCGGCCAGGACCGTCTCGGGCCGCGTTTTCAGGATGGCTACCTTGGAAGTTGGCACGATACTCCTCTTACGCGGCGAGCTTGCGTTTGTTCGTTCGCGAGGCCTGCCCAGCGCTTCCGGCGCTCAATGCGACGCTCGCAATGACCGACGCGGCCGCTGCTGCGATCAGGTATTCGCGCTCCCCTTCGGGTCGCGGCTAAACGACCGGGCGACGACGGCCAACGGTGGCAGATGGCGGCTAAACGACGAAGCGACGGCCGCCAACAGCGGTAGGCGGCGGCTAACGGCGGCGCGCTGTCAGTCGCGGAGCTTATCCGCCGCCTGCGTCGCAGCAGATTTGACGCGCTCGGCGGCCTGCGTCGTGGCCGTCTTCACCTTCTGGGCCGCTTGCGTGGTCGCCGTGACGGCCTTCTCGACGTAGGGCTCCGCTCGTTCCGCCAAATCTTCCGCAACCGCCCGGCCCTTCTCGTAGGCCTGTCGGGCCTTCTGCTTGCCGGCCTCCACGTAGGGCTCGGTCTTTTCTCGCAGTTCTTCCGCTTTCTGCGTGGTCGCGGTCTGGACCTCCTCGGCCTTCCGCGTGGCGACGTGCTTGATGTCGTCCGCCTTCTGGGTCGCTGCCTGCCGCGCCTTCTCGACGTCGGCCGGGTCGCAGCTCGTCAGCATCGCCGTCGCCACGACGACCGCCAGCAAACAGATCATAGCGCGCATGGACCCGCCTCCTGTTGGCTATTCCGCGGACTCCTGCGGCGCCGACGCTGGGGGCGAGGGCTCCGCGGTGTCCGCCTTCTGCTTCGTCGCCGCCCTGCGGATCTGCTTGATTGTATCGAGATCGATCCGGAACGTGGAGTCGTCGATCGGCGCATCGGCGTTCAGACCGATGTACTCGTACATCGCGTCCAGCGTCTCGCTGGACCGCTCATCCTCGCCCGGCAGCCACAGGAACGTCGCGACGGGAAGATGCGTCCGCGTATGGACGTAGAGATCGTGCAGCTTGGTTGGGAACTCGTCCTTGGCCGGGTAGCGAATCTCGAAATGATAGCAAAGCTCCTTCAGGGGGCCGACCTCCGTCGTGCCCCGAACGGCGATCTGCACCTCGCCGACCGTCATCGCCTTGTCGATCCGGGCGATGGTCTTCTCCATCAGGCGCTTCGGCCCGAAATCCATGATCGGGAACTTGGACTTGCTGAACACGACGGCCCAGTTCGGCGGGTACTTCGCCGGCTGGGGCGGAAGCCCGAACAGGCCGAGCTTGGGCAGCAGAACAACCTGGTTGTCGTGCGCGCCCTCGACGTACACGGCCTGCTGGTATTCGTAGTCCGCGTCCATCCACGTGAAGCGGATGCTCAGGGGCTCCGTTCGATAGTCCGCCTGCATCCGTTCAAGCGGCCGGAGTTGCCCGCCCAGCAGGCCGAGCCGCTCCTGCCGATGGAACTCCGTCGAGAAGCGGTTGAGCTTACGCGCCTCGGCGAACGACTGCCGCAGGAAGGCCAACGGGTCCGCCTTGATCTGGTCGACCTCGCTCTCGTATCCGGCCATCTTCGCGGCGCTGGGCCGCTCCACGGACGCCGGCCCGCATCCGACGACCGCCCAACCGATCGCGGCATAGAACGTTACCAGAACAAACTTGCATCTCAGACTCCCCACGAGATTCCTCCCCATAACGGTGCCTGTCCATCGTGCGGCGATTAACAAACGGATTCTCGTTTGGCCGCGAGCGCACAGCGGATCGCGCCGCTTCAACATCATCGCAGCGGGCCGCCGAGCGCACGACGCCGCGATGAGGAACGTGCTCGCCTGCGGCTCGCGGCTAAACAAGATTGCCGCGGCCGAACAGCGCCCCCGGCAGCGAGGCGCGCTCCGCTGCGCGTCGCGGCTGAACGAATCTGCCACGAGCGAGCGGCATCTCCGGCAGTCGCAACCGGGCGTCCCGGCCGGCGCGCGGGCGAGTAGCCCCGACGGCCTTCAATAGAAAACGGTGCGCGTCCGATGGTGTTTCACCGCGACATCCGCATCGTGCGACAGCAACCACAAATACCAATCAACCTGCCAGGCCGCCGCCGCCTTGCCCTGCTGCGTCACCGCCGTCTGCATCCGCTGCACGGCTTCGATCGTCGCCGCCCGAATCTCGATTTCCTCGTCGCTGTCTCGCGGCAGTTCCTGCAGCGCATCGACCCTTCGGGCCGTCTCCGCATCCAGCTTCAGAACGCCCAGATGCCTCAGGGCCTGAGGCACGCGGTAGTCTGCAAACGCCGTCAGGTCCTCGATGCCGTCCAGCGGCGCGAGTCCGTGCGACTCGAAGGCGAGCGACACGTCCATCGCGCAGATTTGCGCCCGCTTCATGAAATAGACCGGCTTGCCGTGGTAGTTGCTGACGTCGCGGAACGAGTCGAAATTCGCCATGAGCAGGACGGCCAGCGGCCAGGCCCGCCGGTTCACCGATTCGATCGCGTGCGTAAACTGCCCGTCGAACCGGTCCAGCAGGACGCGGCCGGTCTCGCGGATGATCGCCTCGCGCTGCTCCATCATCAGCAGTGTGCCGGTCCCGCTGAGCACCTGTCGGATTTCGCCGCTCGGCGCCTCGAGCCAATAGGACGCCTCCATCCAGCGCGGATCGTATCGAGCGGCCAGCATCAGCGAGATGAACATGGCGTTGAACCGCTCGTAGGTTCGGCCCCGCCATTCGATGCGGATCGGGTCGTCCGACCAGAAGCAGAAGTTCAACGAGTCGATCAACAGCATGAGGTTGGCCAACTGCTCGGGCGAGCCGGCCAGGCAGGAAATCAGGTCGTGCGCCGGGGGACGCAGGCTGCCGGTCTGCACGCCCTCCGCCCACGCCTGGATCGCCGCATCATCGATGGCCACGTATTTCGCCCGCTCGACGACGGGCCTGACGGTCTCCAGCACGATCATAAGATGGATGCTAGTAGCCAGCCCCATCGTGGGCAAGCCGAGCCGGCCTCTCCATCCGGCACGAGCGCAATCGCCGCAGAATTCGTCTATATTTCGTAGGTTCGTGATGCTCACGAACAATGTGTGCGTGGCGACGTTCGCTCCGCGCGCATGAGACCCCGAGGCCGCTCGATGCGCTACAGACGAGCCTGCATCGCTTCCATCGGATACGTCCTGCCGCCGAACGTCGTGTCGTCGACCGCCCTGGAGGAACAGCTCGCCCCGCTCTATCGCGATCTCCGCATCCAGGTCGGCCAGTTGGAGGCCCTGACGGGCATCCGCGAACGCCGCTACTGGGGCGCCGGCCAGACGATGGCCGACGCGGCCGCCCAGGCAGGACGAAAAGCCCTGCAGGCGGCGGGCGTCTCGGCCGACGACGTCGGGATGTTGATCTACGCCGGCGTCTGCCGAGATCACCTCGAACCAGCCACGGCCTGTGCGGCGGCGTGCGTACTGGGCATCGGCGCGGCGGCGGAAATCTACGACCTGTCCAACGCATGCCTGGGCGTCGTCAGCGGCATCGTGCACGCGGCCGACGCGATCGAGCTGGGGCGCATCCGGGCCGCGCTGATCGTTTCTTGCGAGACGGCCCGACAAATCGTCGACCTGACCATCGAGCGGATGCTGCGGCATCGCGACATGGAGCACCTGCGCCTGTCGCTGGCGACGTTGACCGGCGGCAGCGGGGCCGTCGGCGTCCTCGTGTGCGACAAGGCGTTGGCGCCGCAAGGGCACAACCTGTTGGGCGGCGTCGTCCGGTGCAACACGGCGCACCATCGGCTGTGCATCTGGGGGCCGGATACGGGCCAGCCGGCGACGGCGCCGATGGAGATGCGAACCGACGCCGCCAGCGTGCTCGAGCACGGCGTGAAGCTCGGCGTCGAGACCTGGCAGGCGTTTCTGGAGGAGATAGGCTGGACTGTGGAACAGGTCGACCGAACGATCTGCCACCAGGTCGGCGCCCCGCACCGCCAGACCGTGATGCGGGCGTTCGGCGTGCCGCTGGAGAAGGACTTCCAGACGTACGAGTTCCTCGGCAACGTCGGCACGGTGAGCCTGCCGATCACCGCGGCCATCGCGGAGGAGCGCGGCTTCCTCGCGCCCGGCCACCGCACGGCCCTGTGCGGCATCGGCAGCGGCCTGAACTGCATCATCCTCGGCGCGGAATGGTGACGATGGGCGAAGACGCCAGACAGAGCTGTCCTGCGTGTCGGCGGCGTCTGCCCATGAACGGTGCCGCATCCCGCGTGCGACGCAACGCCTGACAAAGGCGCTCAATCTCCCCGACGTTCACGGACGCCGACGCACGCGCAGGGCGATGCGATTTCGTCGATTGCGCTCGATCCCACCGCGCCCACCGCTGCAGACAGGGCAGACGCTGCGCACAACGATGGTTGTGGCGGACTACCTCCGGCCGCCGAAGACGATCGACGCGAAGTAGAGCAGTTGCAGCAGCGCCGTGACGGTCGCGGCGACGTACGTCATGGCTGCGGCGCTGAGGACCTTGCCCACCATCCGATCCTCGTAGGGCGTGATCATGCCGTTGTTCAGCAGCACGGCCCGGGCCCGACTCGATGCGTTGAACTCGACCGGCAAGTTGACGATCTGAAACAGCACGACGCAGCCGAACAGCGCGATGCCCGCGACGGCCAGCCCGTTCAACGCCTGGAAGATCAGCCCGACGATGATGAGCCCGAACGAGAGCTGGCTGCCGAGCGAGGCCATCGGCACAAGGCCGTTGCGCAGGGCGAGCGGCGCGTATCCTCGAGCGTGCTGGATGGCGTGCCCCACCTCGTGCGCGGCAATTCCCAACGACGCGAGCGACCGGCCGTGATAGACCTCGGGGCTGAGCCGCAAGACTTTCTGCCGTGAATCGTAATGGTCGCCCAGGAACGAGCGCGTCGGTTCGATCGTCACGTCGGCGATGCCGTATTGGTCCAGGATGCGCTGGGCCGTCTCGGCGCCGCTGAGGCCGCTGCTGGCAGGCTGCCGACTGGCCTGGGCGTAGGCGGACTTGACCCGCCATTGCGCCCAGATGGCCAGCAGGATGGCCGGGCCGACGAAGATGAAGTAACGCGGATCGAAGAAGAAGAAAGCAAGCGTGTCCATCGCGGATGCCTCCTCGTCGGGGCGGGGCTGCGGTCATCGCCGCCCGCAGGCGCTGGGTGGTAGCGATCGCCAGCCCCCGCGCAGGGCGTCCCTATCCCATAGGGCAATCGCATTCTCCCGATCAGGACCGCCCCGCCGCGGCGGATGAGAGAGCGGCCCCTGCGCCTGACACGAAGACCGCTGCCTCACGGTCGCGGCTCTGTTCGGGCGCGCCGTGTTCGCGCGGATGCACCGAGAAAGCGATTGCCGTGCCTTATTCTGTCGTCTGATACGCCCGACGGCCATTCCAAGTTCAGCACAGGTTTATAGTCTCAATTCCGCCCGGCGTCTGCGGCGTCATCTGCAAGAAGCGCCTGCAGCAGCGTTTTTCGGTAGAGCGCTCCGCGTTTCCGAGTAGTCGCGTCGTCCCCCCCTCCCGCAGGCGACGCATGAGGGAATTGGGCGCCGTCGGCAAACCTGCGTCGCCCGCAGGGGGCCGACGCTACATCTGCGCCTCCGTCCCGATCGCCAAACACGTACAAGACTGAAGTCCGAGGCTCCTTGGCGTCATCAAGCAGCTTGTGCCCGGCTGAACCGGCGCAGTCCCAGACCGGCTGCGGAGGCTGCCCGTTATTTCTCCTTCAATTCCAGCGCGCCGGCCCAGGCGTCGGGGGGCGGGAAGACCTTGGACTCCTGACACGCGTCGATGTAGCGGCTGGCGCCCAGGTCGTCCGGCCGTCGGGCGAGGATGCGCGTGAAATGCACGATGCAATCATCCCATCGACGCTGCTTGTAAAGCTCGACGCCCGCCTCAAACCGCTGGATGTAGGCGCGCTGCTCCTCCGTCAACTCGCCTTTGCGGCAGACGATCTCGAAGACGGTCGTCGTCTTCGCCTTACCCTTGACCTGGAGCTCGGCCAGACGCCGAAACTCGTACAGGTCCGCCACGGCGTCGCGCGTCGCGCCGGAGACCATCAGCCGCGTGCCGAAGACCTTATTCGCCGGCTCCAGACGGGCCGCGAGGTTCACGACGTCGCCGATGACGGTGTAATCGGCCTTCAATTCCGAACCGAGGTCGCCGTTCTTGCACGGGCCGGTCGCCAGGCCGATCCGCATGTAGAGCTTCTGGAAGATCGCGCCGGCCGTTGGATGGTCGGCCATCTCGGCCCGGAGACGGTCCATCTCGTCCAGGGCCGACAGGCACGTCTCGCACGCCGCCCGTGCGTGCTCGGGCAAGGGATCGACGGACGCATTGAAGAATGCCATGATCCCGTCACCCATGAACTTGTTGATGAGGCCGCGACCCTTCCAGATGACGCGGCTCATGCGGTCCAGATAGGTGTTCAGAACGAACTGCACGACTTCGGGGTCTTCCTGTTCGCTGATCGTCGTGAAGCCCTGCAGGTCGCTGAACAAACAGGTCATCTCGCGCGTCTGGACGGTCTTGAACGCCTGGGCGGCCTCGGGGCTCTCGGCGATGCGAGCGGCGATGGCGGGCGACGTGTACTGGCTGAGCTGCTTGGCGAAGAATCGTCGCTCGCGCTCGGCGGTGAGCTGCCGAAACAGGGTCACGCCGGCCCAGACGAAGCCGGTCGTCAGCAACGGGCCCGCCAGCGCAACCCACAACCCGAGGCGTTGGAAGAGCCCATAGGCGTTGAGAAGCCCGTAGGCCGACATGATCGCCAACACGGCCAGCAGCGCAAACCTGGGGCCGCGCGTCGCGGTGAGCAGGCCGGCGGCGGCGCCCAGCACGAGACAGATCACCGCATCGAGCCAAAGCCTCGGCGGAACGATGAACCGGCCTTGCAGGAGGCTGTTGAGGACCTGGGCGTGGCACATCACGCCGTTGGTTCGCGGGTCGATGGGTGTCGTCACGATGTCGCCCTGGGCCGTCGCCGCGAAGCCCAGGAACGCATACTTGCCTTCGACGGCGGGGCGCAGCTCGGCCGCGATCCTCGCGGCCTCCTCGGCCAGACGCTCGTTTGCCTGGCGAAGCCGGGCAATATCCTCCGTCACGAGACGCCGCGCCCAACGATACTGCCTCGCCTCCTCCTGGCCCTCGGGGTCGTCGGACAGGGCGTCCGGCGGCAGGGCATCAATCTCCTGACAGGTCAGTTCGACCATCGCCACGGCCGCTTGCTGTTGCTGTTCGATTTCTCGCAGCAGTTCGGCCGCCTGCTGCTCCATCTTGCTGGCTTCGTCGTCCGGTTCGATCGCGGGGAAGCCGTCCTGCAACGCCCGGTCCGCGCCAGTTGTCGATACCTCGCGCGGGACGGGCTCAAGAGTTGCACGGCCCTGGCGCCCCTCAATCGGCACCGGTCCGCCATCCTCGCGCGCCGGGCGCCGGCCGGATTCGGCTGAACGACTCGCATCGGCCGGAGAAAGGCCGACCGCCCCGCAATGCCGCGCCAGCCCGCGACGCAGCCGGGCCATCCTGGCGCAGCGGGCGAGGTCTAATTGCTCGTTGACCTTGCGGCGGAACTCGTGATCCGCGATGACGGCCCGCCCCGGCAGACCCGTCTCGGTCGCCGCCAACACGCGCACTTGTTTGGTGACGGCGGTCACGTCAGCCAACAGGTAGTTGATGCTGGTCTGGTTGGCCTCCATCTGCCGCCGCTTATCGACGAGCGACCACAGCTTGGCCGCCGAGACGTGCGGGAAGTCCCGTCCCTGCCGCCATCGCTTGGCCGTCGCGGTCCAGTTGATGATGAGGTCGCCCCGCGCGTCGAGCGGCGCGGCGATGCCCGGCGTGCCGTCACGACGAGGAACGCGAAGAACGCGATCGGGGCCGAGCGTCATGGCGGCCGCGTCCAGCGACATGATCTCGCAGGCCGCCGCCAGCCCCATGTGCAGCACGGCACGGCCCTCGTAATCGACGACCAACGGAACCCGTCGCACTACGCCGTCGCCGTCCGGGGCGAAATTGACGACCGCCATGCCGGCGACCGCCTGAGCCAGATACAGTTGCGGCGGCACAGCCGAGGACGCCTGTGCGAAGCCGTGGGCAATCTCCGTTGCGAGCGACGGGGCCGAATTAAACACGCATCGCAAGCCCAACTGCCGCCTGTACGCCGCGAGGACGTCGTTGCGGTCCGCGTTCCGCCGATCGGCGTGCTCGCCGAGCATCGCGACGAGTACGGATTGCAGTTCGGGAACGGGGCCGTCGGCGAAAAGTCGCTCGACGCGCTCTCTAGCGACCTGCTTCTTGACGCCTGCGAGAACGGCCGCCACGTCGACCGGGTCTTCGTGCAGCGCGTCGGCGAGCGACTGCTCCGTCAACGTGAAGTCGGCCCGCAACGCCTCGTGAATCCGTGCCCGCAGGGAATCGTCACGGCTTGGCGTCTGCCGCCGGGGGGCGGCCGGTTTCGACAGGTCGAACTGCGCCGCCAGGCAAACGTTTCCCGCCGTACGGAACGCGTCCGCCAGCTCAAGGTCGCCGAACACCGCGTTCTGCTCGGAGATGTCGCCCAGGATGGCCGGATTGGGCTCGACGTCTGAGTAAGGGCCGTAACGGGGATCATCGATGTACGGCTGCTCGTACTCGCTGAGCAGGAGATCGACGAAGATGTGCTTCGCGCCCAACTCGTCCAGCGTCCGAACCAACTCCGCAAGCTGGCTGCGTCGCCACGGCCAGCGGCCGACGCGATCAAGCGAGCCGTCGTCGATATCGACGTGAACGATCGGCGTACCGGGCTGAAGGCGGCCGAAATGCCGGATTCGCAAATCA
Source organism: uncultured Planctomycetaceae bacterium (assembly GCA_964514515.1). GTDB lineage: Bacteria > Planctomycetota > Phycisphaerae > UBA1845 > UTPLA1 > CAZERK01. The sequence continues at coordinate 8,951 of CAZERK010000002.1, read as the reverse complement.
AGCGCCGCCAGTTCCAAGCGCGGCCAAGCTCCAAGAAGTCCCAGCCAGATCGCCGCAACGCAGGACAGCGCAAGTCCAAGCAACGATCCGGCCAGCTTAGGTCGATTGCGCACGATTCGCATGATGGGCGCCTGCGGGCCGCATTCGGGACGACGGTCGGCTCGGGCCGCGCGACCGATGCCGACTCAGGCCGTCTGCGGCATGGGCGCATAGCGTAATCAAAGCGCCGACCCCGCGCAAGACGATAAACCGCGGCTCGCGCGGCTGGAACATCGGCGCATGAAGAAAGCCCGGCCAAGAATGACCGGGCTCAGGTGAGTCGCGTGCTGCGCCCTCCTCCGCAGCACGCAACAGGTGCGCCCTTGCAGCCCTTCCGATTCCCGTGCGCGCCTGGATCAGGACGTCGCCCGCTCGCTTCGCGATGGACCGCGCCCTCGCCCGTCTGCGCGCGAGCGTGCCCAGGCTCGCCGTTGCGGCGATCTTCAGGCACGGCGTCGCGTCAGAAGCATGGCTCCGCACAAGAGCATCGCCAGCGTGGTCGGCTCCGGCGTCGCCTCGAAGTTGAGCGTAAACGGATCGGAATCCGCATACTGCCCGCCGAGGTCCACCAGTTGGAACGTCGCGGACCACGTATCGCCCAGCTCGCCTTCTCCCACAAAGAACAGATGACTATGGATGAAGCCCTCGCCGTCAACCGGAAACAGGTACGCGTCGCCGTCCGCGAGAAGCACCTGACCCGCCGTAGGATCGTACATGCTGAAGCCGGCATCGAAGTCGAGCCGCTTGAGCGACACTTGATGCCCCGGCGCCAACATGTACATGCCCTCGTCCGGCTCATCTTCTTCCAGGCCGATCCATCCGGGGTCGTCCCCCGCGAACATGCCGATAAAGATGCCTTCGCCATAAGGCAGATGGATGGACTCCTCGCCGCTGAGGATGTCCGGATCGCCGTGCACCCGCAGTTGATACGCCGGATCGCCGCTCTGGCCGATGACAAAATCGCCTTCGTGATGATGCGGCTGGGCCAATACGGAAGACACAAAGGCCAGCGTCAGGACGACTGCCGTGCTGAAAGTCGAAATCATACGAAGCATAAATCGGTCTCCTCCATTCGCTCGATGGGGATCGATGAATCTCCCATCGTGTTGTCTGAGTTCCGTCAACGGGGCGGTCGCTCGCGGCGCACGCCCCGACAATCTTGTCTCCAACAGGATGCTGCAAAACCCATCAATCGCGCTTCTTGCCCAGCTCGGCGCTATCGCAAGCGAGGCTGCGAACGGGCGAATCCCGGCCTTGCAGCGTCATGCAAAACAACGCCCTGCTCGCCCCCGCGTTCAGAGGTGAGAAGCGCGTCCACCATCCACGAAACATCCGCTCCGTCGGCGGCGCCGCTGCCATCGAGGTCGCTCCGATCCATGTAGTCGGGATCAACCTCGGCGCCGAGCAGCACGCCGACAAACAGCGGAACATCCGTCAGGTCCGCGACGCCATCGCCGTTGATGTCGCCCGGCACGAAGCCGCCGGCCACGACGAGTTCCAGGACGGCCGTTGCCGTCTCGACCTGCGGATAATGAACGGCGTCGTAGTCGTGCAGGCTGTCTTCGACGCAGACCTCCACGACGTACGGCGATCCTCCGGCCGCGCCGGGCTCCGGCGTGCCGGATAGGAGGCCGGTCTCGATATCGACGGCCAGACCCGCCGGCAGTCCCGTCGCCGACCAGTTCTGATACGGCGGCGTGCCTTCGGCGGCGAGCGCGACGGAATACGCCACGCCTTCCTGAGCGTCCGGCAGCGAAGTCGTCAAAACGACTAGCGGCGCCTTCTTGACCGCCAGGATGGCAAACACGGCCACGCGATTGCTTCCCGCGTAGTCTGAGAAGGCAATCGTCTGCAGGGTGCGGCTCGCGTCGGCCGGCATCGTCGCCCGGAAGAAGAACGATTGCTCGCCCGCCGCGCCGTCCACGCCTGACCCGTTGCTCCGGGCGAAGCCGGCATCCCGATTGCCCGACCGACCCACGGTCAGCCAGGGCCTCGGCGTCGCGGCCTGCTGCCAATCGTCCAGCGGCCGATACGGCAGCCAGTCAGGCGACCGCTGCTTGATCTCGACCGTCTCGGGCATGCCGGAGTCGTACGAGAGCGTCACAGCGATGACATCGCTTGACGTAAAGGCGCCGGAGCCGGCCAACAGGAACTCCAGGCTCAGGTATGGGTCCGCCTGGCCACCGGCCATGAGGTCCACCGTGGCGGCGAGCGACATCGCGCCGTTGTCAAACAGCGCGTTGAGGCCCGATCCGCCCAGGCCGCTGCCGCCTGGCCCGCCGAGTTGGAACTCGTCCAAATCGCCTCCGACCGGCAATCCGGCAGCCGTTCCGTACAGCCCGTCCAACAGCCAGTAATGCCCGGCGCCGTCGAAGGAAATCGGGGCATCGCTCAGGTCACTGTCGACGAGATCGGCGTTGAACGCGCCGCTCATGTCGATCGGCACGGTCGCACCTCGGCCCGGCACGCTGGTGAAGAAGTAATGATAGGGATCGGAGATCTCCCATTGGTCAGACGTGAACCGCATGTCCCAGCGGACCAGCCCGGGGCGGCGCATGAGGAACAGCGGATGAACATGGCCGCCGTTGGAGGCGGTGCCAAACGCATACTCGTCGCCGTCCTCGACCATCCTCGGCGAGCCGGCCGGCGTGTAAACGGCAAAATCCGCCGGGCGGTCGTACGCCAAGCGCTGCAGCCGGACCACGAAGTTGCTCGGCGGCCCCGGCAACTTGCTCAGCGCCAGATTGTACGGCGGCGCCCCGTAGTCCATGCCCAAGTCGCTGTAGCCGCTCGTGCTGAACGAATAGCCGCCGTGACGCGGCTGTCTGTAGGAGCTGTTCTGCGAAATGCGCAGGACCGGCACGATGCTGCCCGGCGGGATGGACGGACCGTGGCCCGACGCGCCGACCAACTCGCCCGACGAAAACAGCTTCAACGACGCCGGATCGCCATCCGGGCAAAGCGTGGACGGGCCTTCCGGATCGCCGCAAGCCCCGACGACCAGATGGTCCGGCGTTTGCGCACGACTCGGCTCGGCGAGCGCCGCACACAGAACCGCCGCTGCCGTCAACAAGAACCTAATTGAACAAGGCATAGGCTTCGATCTCCCTGGTTAGCCGTTCACGGCAACACGGGACGGGCCCCGACCCAGGACGCCTGGCGATGCCGCATACGGCATCCTGTTCGGCGCCTGTCCCTTCTTGCTCCAGTCTCGCCGCCCGGACAGACGCCCGGGGCGCGTTTGCATCACAGCCGATCGCCGCCTTCACGCCGCCGGCGCCGCCTGAAGCGCGTCAATCCGGCTGGTACCAGCCCTGCCCGGAATGCGGAAAGCCGGGATCAAACTGGTTGATCTCCAGCGCCCCGCCGTCCGCGCTGGCGCACCACGTCTGGCCGAACGCCATCCGCTCGGCATGGGTGTCGGCGTACAGGTAGTTCGCCCGGCCCAGGTGCCGTGCCAAAGCAATGTCATACTTTGGATCGGCGCCGCCATAGCCGCTGAACGGGTTGAGGCCCCACAGCTCCGGATGAAAATGGTCCGCCGCGACGGGGTCTCCATGCTCGTCCTCTTCAGCCAACTCCGCCACGAAGACGACGTTGCTCGCCTTCGCCCCGAGCCGGCTCGCGATCGTGTAGCCGAACGGCGGAATGCCCGACGGATTGCCGGGAAACCAGTCGTCCTGCAACGGCCCCAGGAAGATGTTGATGCCGTAGCTCGTCACACGGCGCATCGCCGGATTCGGATGGGCGAAGTTCCGGCTCTCGTCGGCCGGGCACAGATACTGAAGTCTCGACTCCGTATGCGGCATCAGCGTGTCCAGCCAGGCCGTGCCGGGCTGATAGCCGCCATGCACCTGCGAAAGGGGAAACGTGTCCTCGTTGGCGTGAAAGTAGCCTTGCAAAGCCACCCCGACGTTGTGCAGGGCGCCCAGGCATTTCGTGCTGCGGCCCGTCGCGCGCGCGGCGGATAGGGCCGGCAACAAGACCGCCAACAACACGGCGATGACGGCGATCACCACCAGAAGCTCGATGAGCGTGAACGCGCGGCGCGTCATGGGAGCAACTCCGAAGGGCTCCTCACCGACTCCACCATCGAAACACCGTCTAGCCGGGTCAACGACGAACGCGCGAACACGCCCGCCGCTCGGCGGTCGACGCCGAGCAGCCGGCCGGCAGGGCACGATCGAGTGCGATCCAGACGGCGCACGGCATGGAAGAATGGCTACATGATGGGATCAGCAGGCGGGAGGGCCGCGCGGAGTAAACGGAAAAACGGGCTCAGGGCGCTGAAGTCTGCGCTCATCGATCGGCGCCACGTCGGACCATCGATCCGGCAGACCCAGGCCAAGAACTGCTGCAGCCAAAACAGCCGCCGCGACGACGGCCAGCAGGTGGCGAATCTGGCACTGCTCGACGTCTTTGTGGCAGGCGCCGTGATGCAGGACCTCATGCAAGATGTCCGGCACGCCGATCGCCACGCCGGCAAGGCCGACGAGCATAACAAACGCGATCGTTCGTCTGGACACCTTCGAGAACACGAGGCGGCACCCCTTTGCGGTCTTGTATTACATTATAATGCGCCTTGCAAGAAAAGCAATTCCCGCTGGTCCTTCCTTGATGGCAGCGGGGCTCGGATTGTGCCGCCCGCGCCACACAGAGGCCGTCATGCCCAAATCATCGTGTCGCCCAGATCGATTTCGTCGGCTTCCTTCGCGAGCGGGGCGATGCGGGACCCATCAAACAGGCATCGTGCTCCACGCGGTGCGATCTGAAACGAGGCCGCGAACGAACAAATTCGAGGCTTGACGCGGCACGCGCCCCCTCCGTTGCGTTCGGTCCCGTCAGCCGTTACGTTGGATCAACACTCTTGGCGCAGGCGACCGCGGCAGCCGTCGCGCGGGAACGGCTCCGGGCGGCCGCCTTCTGTTCAAGAAGATCATCAAAAAGGCTAGCACGCAGATGGCAACGCAATCGCAAGACGGCCCGGAATCGTCCAAGCCCCAAAGCCCCCTTCGCGAGATCACGCAGCCCTTCATCGACCTGGTGCACGCTCCTCGCGCCCTCTGGGGCATCAACCTCGCCTACGTCATCGAGGGAATGTGCTACTTCGGCATGTTGGGTTATCTGGCGATCTACTGCTCGGAGTTCATGTTCCAGGCAATCGATGGGGCCGACGAAGCCGCCCACTACATGGTGATGATGCTGACCGCCGGCATCACCATCGCTATGTTTGTCCTCGGCATGGTCGCCGACAAACGGGGGATCCGCTTTGCCCTGATTGCCGCATTTGTCTTCATGTTGGCAGGCCGGTTCCTTTGGTCCGGCGCCCCTAATCTCTTTGGTCTGGAACCTGTCAGACCGGGCGTCTTCGCCGGAGACAAGGTCAGCCTGCACATCGAGAAGATCGAGACGCGACACGGCATGAAGACGATTGCCCACGCGTCGATCCTCGCGAGCACGCCGGATGCGACCGATGTCGACCGCGATCTGTCCGTTGACCTGGCGGCGGGTGAAGGCGTCGCGCCGGGCAAGGACCTGGAGTCCCGACTGGTCTCAATTGGCCGCGCCACCGTGATTGGTGGAAAGGAAACCCTCTGGGATATCGAGTACGGCAGCCGGCCCGTCAGGGCCCGCTTGTTTGCCCATGCCGCTAAGAAGCTCGGACTCTGCAAAGGCGCGATCATCTCCCTGAAGCATGCCTACGTCTGCGCATGGCGCGATGAATCCAAGCGCGGCGCGGACTGGGAGTACGTAATCCGCACTAATTGGGAAGAGGATTTCGCCGCCATCGACAAGTCCGCTTGCGAAAGCGAAGAGGCAAAACCCGGCAAGGTAGAAATTGACGAGGCGCACCTCCGACCCAAGGAGCGATGGGCCCTGACGCACCTCAGGGAAGGAACAGAGCCTCCGACAACAGTCAGTCTCTCCGAGCTGCGAGAGATGAGCGATGGTCGGACGCGTGTCGTGCTGAAAGACGTATACGTCACGTACGTCCGCAACGGAGGTTACTTTCTCCAAGCAGACCGGACGGGGCCGGCGATGTTCGTCTTTGTCAGCCCGACGGGTTCTGCCCTTCAGAACGTGACGTGTCTCGGCATCCTCCTCGTCGTCATCGGCTACGGCATGTATCAACCCGCGGCCTATGCCGGCGTGCGGAAGTTCACAACGCCGAAAACGGCCGCCATGGGCTTCGCCATGTTGTACGCGTTGATGAACCTCGGCGGCTGGTTGCCGAGTTTCGCGTTCCTGCTCCGCGACGACGACTACCTCGGGGTGGGGATTCCCGGCGTTTTCTGGTTCTACACCGGTTTCACGGTCATTGCGCTGCTGTCCACGATCTTCATTCTGAGCCGAAAGACGGTGGCTCAAGCAGAAGCGTCAGCCAAAGCGGAAACGGCACGCATCAAGGCGGCGGAGACGCCCAAAGAGTCCTCAGCAACCGCGCCAACAAACGACCAAACAACTTCGCACGCCAACAACGAACCAAGCCAACGCGCCCGCATTCGCCCGCACATGTGGCTCATCTGGGCCGGCGCAATTCTGTTCGTTCTATTCAAAGGAGAGTCGCCCTGGTACTACTCCTGGTCGGAAGCAGTCCACGGCTGGAATAACTCCGGTTTTGGGTCCATCGCTTTCTCTCACTGGTTTACGGCGGCCCTCATATTCGTCGTGCCGGTCGTCCTCGGGCTGATCCCCCTGACAAGGAACTGGATCGCCAAGCACCCCCTCCAAGACGGCAAGTTCGCCTATTTCATCTTCTGCCTGATCCCGGTGCAGACTCTCTTCACCTATAACTGGCTGGTTCTGCCACCCTACATCAAACGGGCGTTCGAGGGCTGGATCGGCGACAAGTTCGAAGTGGCCGCCAACGCCAATCCGATTCTCATCTTCATCGCTGTGCCCATCATCACGGCCCTGAGCCAGCGAGCCAAGGTCTACAACATGATGATCTGCGGCACGTTCGTCATGGCGGCTCCCGCGTTCCTGTTGGCGGTTGGTCCTTATTGGTGGACGCTATTTCCTTACATCATGATCATGACAATCGGAGAAGCGATGTGGCAACCTCGCTTTCTGCAATACGCAGCGGAAATCGCGCCGGAGGGACGAACCGGTGAGTACATGGGCGTCGCCCAGTTGCCGTGGTTCCTCACGAAGATGCTGGTTCCGCTGCTCTATTCCGGTCGCATGATGGACCGCTTCTGCCCGGCCGAGGGACCGAAGAATACCGAAGCCATGTGGCTCATCTTCGGCTGTATCGCGATGATGTCCACGGTGCTGCTCATCTTGGCCAAGGGCTGGCTTGGAAAGGACTTCAAGACCAAGGCGGATTGACCCGCCGGCGACCGCCGTTCGGCGGATGCGGAACGCGTGCCGGGACAGCCGACGCCTCGGGCAACAGGGCAGCGCTGGCAAACCTATATCGCCCACATAGGAGCGGCGCTACACCGGGGCGGAGCGCCGCGTGCGCGGGGCTCGCCTCTGTGCCTCCGTTGACGACGCACCACGATGCGCTTCGTGATCCACCGTTTCAGTAGAGCTTGATGATCTTGGAGCCCGGGTAGTACGTCGCGAGGATGCGGCGGTAGTCCCAGCCGCGGCGGGCCTTCGTCTCCATCCCCCATTGGCACAGCCCCATGCCGTGGCCGAAGCCCCGGCCGTTGCTGAAGACGAAGTTGTTCCCGTCCGTCGAGATATCCACGTTGGTTGACTTCAACGTTCGCCCGCCCACCGCCAGCCGGAAGTCCTCGCCGATCAGCGTCTCTGCCTGGCCGTCGGCACCGATCAACTCGATGTGCGTGATCCGGCCGTCGACCGTCGTCGCCTTTGGCCGCAGCGCGGTGATCGTCCCCAGCCTCGCCAGCGACGGATACCGTGCCACGACTCGCTTGGTCAACTCAGCCTTCGAGAGACGCTCCGGCCCCCATTTGAAATGCGGCGCCACGTAGCAATCCGGACAGGCGACGTTGCCTCGCAGCGGCGGCACATCCGGGTCGTTCGGCTTGACGTTCGTCACGCGCTGCGTCAGCCCCCCGCACGTGGACGAGTAATAGGTGCAGAAGAGCTGGTCGCCGTGGCCGTCGTTCCAGGTGCAGACTTCGCCGCACGTCTCCTCCACCGCTCGGATGGCGATCGAGTCCTCCCCCGCGACGCCAAGGTACATCTGGCTGCCTTCATGGTCGAACACGTCGTAGTCGCGATCCGCCGGCGTCCGCTGCCGCTGATACAGCACGTAGGTCCGGGCGGCGACCGCCTGGGCCTTGAAGGACTCACGGTGGAAGTATCGCGGCAGTTCACCCCGCAGCACGCCGCGCAGGTACGACTCGACGTCCACGAGATTCGTGAAGAAGAGGCCGTCCGGCCCGCGACGGATGCGGAGCCCGCCACGGTAGGTTTCCCCATCCAGAACCAGACTGGCGTCTCGCGCCGGCGTCAGAACGACGTCCGTGCTTGCGATCAACTCCCCGCCAAGTTGGATGCCGCCCGCGGCCGACGCCGCCTTGGCGCTTCGCAATGGGGCGTGTTCCCCGATCAGCACCGCCCCGCTGTTCGCGTCCGCAATGCGAAACGGACTCGTCACGCTCAGCACGGCCGACGCCTTTGCCGCCCGCCCCCCGAGCCGAACGCGAACCAACCGTTCGACCGTCGTCGCCGGCGTTGTCGGCTCGCTCCGATCCGTGCGGTTCGCGCCCCACCGGGACCATCTTGGCATTCTTGGCGGTGTCATAGTCGGGGTTGGTCTCGAAGTAGCGGTCCACCTCGATCACGCCGGGGGCGATGAGGTTGACGGTGATGTGCTTGCGGGCCAGCTCAAAGGCCATCTGGCGGGTGAGCCCCTCCAGGCCGCCCTTGGTGGCGGAATAGGCGGCAGGATTGGGCATGGAATAGCGCCCGTGCACCGAGCCAAGAAAGAG
>CAZERK010000001.1:0-44118 GCA_964514515.1 uncultured Planctomycetaceae bacterium | reverse complement strand
ATCCCGCGGCAGCCGGCCTTGTACGCCAGTGCCAGCCCCTCCGGATCGTCGCCCATGTTGATCGTGGTCTGACTGAACCACAGCCGCTTGCGGCCCTTCTTGATGATCTCGCGCAGCAGCTCCTTGGCCCATGCGGCATGCTTGGGGCCCACGCCGAAGAAGTTGTCATCCACGACGAAGATGAAGTTCTTGCTCGTGGCGTTCCACTCCTCCAGGATGTCCGCGATGCGGCGGCGGCGGATGTTCGGGCCGTTGAAGCGCGTCACCGAGCAGTACTCGCAGCCAACCGGGCAGCCGCGCGAGGTCTGCAGGGCCGCCACGTCGTATTGGCCGTTGACCGGCTGGATGGTCTGGCGACCGCGGCCCAGGCCGGAGGTCTCCAGGTCGGAGAGTGTGCCCTGGTAGCGCGGCTGCAGGTGTCCGGCGGCGGCGTCGGCTATGATGCGCGGCCAGATCTCATCGCATTCGCCGACGGCGATGGAGTCGAAGTACTTGGCGGCCTCGTCGGGGCAGGCGGAGGCGTGCGGGCCGCCCATGATCGTGGGCAGGCCGCGCTGGCGGCAGAGGGTCGCGATTTCGTAGGCCCGGGTAGCGCCGCTGGTATAGCCGGTCACGCCGACGAGGTCGTAACGCTCGGGCGTGAGGTTGGTTTCCGTGGCTTCAGGGCCGAAGACCTCATCGTAGATGTCGACCTGGTGGCCGGCGGGCACCAGGTCGGCCAGGACCTGCAGGCCGAGTTGCGGCAGGAAGCTGCCAATGGTGTGGTAGCCCTGCGAGCGGCGAGTGATGGGGTTAACCAGTGCAATACGCACAATGTATCCTTTCCGTGCGGGGGCGCTGACGGACAGCGCTCTGCGTGAAACGACCGGGGACGCGTGAGGCCGGGCACAGCAGGCCGCGCGCCAGTGTGAACCGCGCCTGACGTCGTACGGGGATTGTAGGACGCGTGCGGCGGGGCGGCACTAGCGTTTGACCTTTACGTTCACGGCCTAGGGGCCTTGGTCGCTGCATTGGAGGTCGAGCTGCACGCGGTCGCCTTCCTTCAGGGGCTTGCGTCCCTCGCCGACGATGGCGGTGTTCTGAACCAGCGCGTCCTGGCCGTCATCGGACTCGATGAAGCCGAAGCCCTTGGTGTCATTGAACCACGGCACCGTGCCCTCGGCCATGGCGCCGTGACCTCGGCTGCGGTCCAGCCCAACGCGGCATCACCCGTGGATGGCCGATAGCCGGGACCGCTCCAACCCGGAGCGGGTCTTCAGTATCCCCCGCCGGGCGTCCGTCGTCAAAGAATTCGCCGCTCCGGGGCGGCAAAAAGTCGGGTCCGACCCGGGCCTACTTGTCGACCCACAGTGCCAGGGCCGTCAGTTTGCCGCGCCGCTTGGTGGTCATGAAATCGGCGATTTTCGTCGCGTTGCCGCCGGACGCCCCGGCGAAGCCCACCGAGTAAAGCTGCATGTCCGTACGGGTCAGCGGGGCGCCCCCCAGACCTGTCGCCAGCGTCTGCGGCGGGGCGCTCACCGTCGGTGGGGCGGTCCCGCGCCGCAACGCCGCGCGGTACCACCCGCGCAGGGCCGCGTCGAGGTTCCACTCGTTCGACTTCAGCGCGGCCGCGCTGGGCAGGTACACGACCCAACTCGGCGTGACACTCCACTCGGTGGCCTGCATGAGAGTCGTGTTCTCGTAGTCGAACCACTCGACCGGCGGGGGGCCATCCAGCGCCAGCAGGATGCGGGCGTCCTTGCGAATCTGGCCGCCTTCACGCAGGGGCGGTCCCGGCGCTGCCAGCGCATCGGCGAGGACGGCCTGCATGCTACCTGCCGGCCGCAGGATCTTGGTGGCCCATTCGTCCTTGTACTCGACGCCGGCCATCTTCTCTTCGTAGCGCGTGCGGTACAGGGCCACGCCGCAATAGTTCGACGGCTGGCCGGACTGTGCCGGCTGCAGCTCGCACATTTCCACAAACAGGTAGACGAGTTGCGTCTCGAATTCGCGCTTCAGGTCATCCAGGCTGGCCGTAACACTGCCCAGTCCCAGTTCCGCCGCCTTGGCCTGCTGAATGGTCCGCAACAACTCGTCGGGATTGGTGCCGCTGTCGCTCGCGAGTGCGCGGACGCGGGCCTCGAGCGGGGCCCGTGCCGCGCGCCCGGCGCCGACATAGTTGCGTGCCAAGGGGAGTTGTCGTGCCACGAGTTGACGGTCGGCGGCGGCGCACCGGCCGAGCCAGCCGGCGGTCACGTCGTCCAGCGCCGGCCAAGTATTCGGCGAGACCTTGCGCACATCCGCCCACAACGTCTGGGCCGCGCTGACGCTGCTCGCGGGGTCGTCCGAAGCACATCCTGCCAGCAGATGCGCGAGGGCGGCCCAGGTACGGGCGACGGGCGTGGCGCAGTCGGTAGCCAATTTCGTCCAGTCGGCCGCGTCCGTGGGATAGGCGAGCGTTTGATCCGAGCGGGCGGTCACGTCGTCCACGCCCAGCGCGCGATCGAGCAGGGCCGACGCGATCCGGAACGAATTCGCGACCAGTTGCTGCTGGGCTGCGTCGGGGAAGTCGGTGGTGGCAGTCTTGGTCCACTGCTGTGCGGCGGCGCTGAGGCGCTGCTGCGCGTCCAGCAATTCGGCGAAGGGCGGCAGTTCAGGGCGGGCCGCCAGGCGATCGACGATCTGACGCGGCACGTCCCACGGTTCGGAGGCGCCGCGCCCGAAGAGCTGCCGCGCGCCGGCTCCGCGCGCGAGGAGCAGGAACTTCGTCGCCGCCGGCAGTTCCATGAGGTTGGCCGCCTTCTCCAGCCGTCCGCGCAGGGCATCCGGATCGGTGACGCCCTCGAGCGATTCGAATTGCCCGGCGATCTCGGTCAGGGCGGCGAGCGCAGCGCATTGGTCGAGCAGGCCGCGTTGGGTCAGCGTTTGCCCGCGGGCGAGGGCGGCCTGGGCGAGGCGCCCGGCGTCGGCGCGGCGGGGGGCTTGATTGAGCAGTGTGCGGGCCTGGACGGCGAGCCACTCGAGTTGGTCGCACGGCGTGGACAGCAGGCGACTCAGCTCGATGTAGTCCGCGGGGCTGTACGGCGGCGGATTCTGTACGTCGCCCAAGTTGACGAGCAGCGCGTCCAGGCTCGCGACTTCTTCAGGGCGGGCGTACGACGGCGTCTGCGCGTGGGCAACCCCGGTGGTGAAGAGCGCGCACAGGATCACGAGCAGCCAAGTGTGCGAAGCGAACTGTGGTCGGAGCGCTCCCATGGGCACCGGCACGACCGGTCCGTCCGCGCGCGATCCGGTGCGGCGCGGTACGGCCGGGGTGGCGGCATTCTAACCGATTCGTCGCGCGGCGCGGCGGCGATGGAGCATCAGGACGTAGACCGCGAATAGCGGCATCAGGATCAGCCCGCACGGCACGACCGGCCGATACTTCGCGTTCGGCGTGCTGCAGCGGCCGCCGAGCGGTTGCGTGACCGGGTCCAGTTCGTTGGCGACACCGTCGTTGTCGAGGTCGGCATCGCACGCGTCGCCCAGACCGTCGCCGTCATAGTCGAGCTGGTCGGCATTGGTGGTGGTCGGGCAGTTGTCCGTGGTCATCAGTTGCTGCGTGGCTGCGTCGAGGGTGTCGAGCTGGCCGTCGCCCTCGGTGCCGCCGTCCGCGGTGCGGATGATGCGGTAGGTGCCGTAGAGGGCTTGGCCTTCGTTAGCGCTGCCGCAGCGATCGTCGAACGGGCCGGACGCGCCCTGGTTGAGCCCGCCGACGTCGAAACCGTCGGTGAGCGTGCCGTCGTTGCTGAAGTCGATGCCGAAGGCCTGCTCGATGGTGGGCTCGTTCCACCGCGTGAAATCGGGGAAGCCGTCGCCGTTGGCGTCCGGTGCCTCGAGGAAGCCGTCGCCGTCCTGGTCGAAGTTCAGCAGTTGGCGCTGGAAGCCTTCGTTCGTCGTGGGGATTGTGGCCTGCTGATCCGCAGGAGCTTGCGTGCGGATCGCGTCGATGTCCGTCTGGTTGAACGCGCCGTCCGCGTTCGTGTCATAGCCCCAACGGGCGGGGTTGATCTGCGGCGCCGGATCGACCGGGTCGGCCAAACCATCCTCGTCCGTGTCGGCCAGCGTCGGGTCCGTTCGCACGCCCCAGACGGGTTTGCCCCGCAGGCCAAGCGTGCGGCGTACGTCGCCGGCCGGTAGATCCGTGAGGGCCATGCCCGGCCCGAAAGTGCGCCGGCCGATGCGGGCCGCGGCCGTCTGCAAGCCGATACTCGACACCGCGCCGAACTGGGCTCGCACGCTGGCCTGCTGGGCGGCCGACAGTGCGGTCCAGCGCAGTCCGTCGAGCTCGGTTCCCGTGCCGACGACCGTGCCGTCCGCGACGTCGCCGCCGGCGTTCAGCGTCAGGTCGGCGAGTCCGGCCGCAAAGCGGGCGAAGGTCATGACCTCGTCCCAGTCGCTGATGCCGTCGCCGTCGGTGTCGGCCATGGTGGGGTCGGTGAAGACCCGCACGACCGTGGCGGCCACGAAGCGCCCGCTCGTCGAGCCGGCCGCGAAGCGCGTGACCAGGAACCCGGCCCGCTCCTCGGCGTCGCTGAGTCCGTCGCCGTCGGTGTCCCAATTGCGCGGATCGGTTTCGCCGGCGTCGACCACGCCATTCTGATTGGCGTCTTCGGTGCCGTCCGCCAGCCCGTCACCGTCCGTATCCGGATCGGCCGGGTTGGTGTTCGTGTTGCGTTCGACATCGTCGCGCAAGCCGTCCTCGTCCGAGTCCGTGGCGCTGTCAAAGGTGCGGGTGCGCTCGGGCGGAATCTCGGCGGAGCTGAAGGTGTCAATCCGCGTGACTGCGCCGGCCGGGATCGTGAAGCCCGCCTCCTCCTGCACACGGGTCAGCCCGTCGCCGTCCACGTCGGCGTTCGGATCGGCCGTGGAGTTCGGGCTGGCGGCGATGTTGTTGGTCTCGTCGGTCTCGGTGACCGTGGCGAGGTCGTCGATGCGCGCCTTGATGAAGAAGTTGAAGCTGTTGAACACGGCCGACGCGACTTGCAGCGTGATCTGCTTGGAGTGCGGGCCGACCGTCTTGTCGGCGGCGGCGGTGATCTGCAGTTCGCCGATGCGAATATCGCCGGCGACGCTGTCGACGGCGGAGTTGTCGGACACGTAGAAGCCGATCGTGAAGTTCTCGCTGACCTGGTTGGCCGCGACGGAGTAGTTCACGGTGGCGACGAAGTCGTTGTCCAGACCGGTGCCGGGGAACGCGATGCGCGTGAGCACGAGGTCGACGCGGTATTGCTGGCTCGCGCTGAGGCTGTTGTTGGTCTCGTCCGACTCGACCACCGTGCCGGTGATATCCAGTACCGCTCGCAAGATGACGTTTGCGCCGGTCGCGATCGAGCGCGTCGCCAGTTCGGCCCCAATGTCGATCGGCAGTACGTGGGCCCCGGGTGTGACGCCGCCGGCACCGCAGGGCACGTCGCGCAGCACGTCGTCGATCGTGCCGTCGTTGTTGTTGTCCAGACCGACGCGGACGACGAAGGCCGGGACGTTGGCGACGCTGTTTACGAAGTAGGTGACCTGCACGTTGGAGCTGGCCCCGTCGATGGTGGCCAGCAGGGCGTCCATCGACAGGTCGACCGTCAGCGTGCTTTCGCCGACGTTGTTGGTCTCATCCGACTCAGCCACCGCGTTCGTCGAATCCAGATTGACCGCCACGCGATCGCCGTCGCGCACCAGCCCGTTGAGCGACGGGCGAATGTCGCCCAGTGCGACGGTGTGCACGCCGGGAGCGCGGAGGCTGGCGTCGTTGATGACCTGCGACCCGAACACCGTGTCGATCGGGTCCGCGTCCGCCTCGAACTTCAGGCCATACTCGATCGTGAAGGCGTTGACGGTCTGCGAGCCCGCGATTGTGTAGGTGACCGACAGATTCGTGGCGGAGCCCGCCGGCGTGAGCGTCAGCGTGGCGCCCGTTAAATCCGTGCCGGCCGTCACACTGAACAGGTTCGAGTCCACCGTCCCCAACCCGCCGGCCGACGCCCGCAGACGATAGCCGCTGCAGACCTGCGCGATGCGAAGGTTCTCCACGCCGGTGAACTCCGCCAGGCCCGCGGCTGCCGCGACGGTCGTGGTGCCCGTCAGTACGCCGGCGCACCCGCCGGGATTGACCAGCGACATGGTCACGTTGTCGGTGGCCGACGTAACGCGGTTGTTCAGGGCATCGACAATCTCGACCGAAACGAGAATGGCCGTGGCCGGGTCCGTGTTGGTCGGTTGGGCCACGAAGAGCAACCCCACGGCGGTGCCCGCATTGACCACGAACTGATTCGAGTTGCCTGCGGTGAGCACGTCACCGCTCGTGCGCGTCGCCGTGAGGCTGACGCCGCTTTCGGCCTTGTTGTACGTCACGCCGACGATCGTCACGCTGCTGGTTCCGGCCGAAATCGTGCCGCTGACCGTGCCGCCCAGCGTTCCCGAGCCCGTATTCAGCGACAGCGTCACGCCCGTGTTTCCGGACACATTGGCCGCGTTGCCGACACTGTCCACCGATCGCACGGTGACGTTGAAGGCGGTGCCGGCGGTCTGCGCGGCAATGTTCGAGATGCTCAGCGCCACCGGTGGACTCGGGCTCACGGCGAACGCGTTGGACGTCGCTTGCGTCAATACGTCGCCGGCCGTGCGCTGGGCGAGGATGCTCACGCCGGCTTCGGCGGTGTCGTAACTGACGGCGAACGATGCCGATGTCTCACCCACGCCGATGATGCGCGTCAATGTGCCTGACAGCGTCCCCGTGCCGGTTGCCAGACTGAGCTGCACCGTTGTCGGTGCCGCCACGCCGGCCGCATTGTTGAGCGAGTCCAGCACGTTGACGATGACCGGAAATGCGACGCCCGCATCCTGCGGAGTGGAAATGGTCGTGATGGACAAGTGGTCGGCGGCGCCGGCGGTGATGTTGAACGCGCTGCTGTCGACCGTATCGCTGCCGGCGAATGCGCCGCCGTCGTGGGCGGCGCGCAACTGGTACGCGAGGCCGGTCTTGTCGATGTGCATCGCCTGCACGCCGGTCCACGTGGCCACGCCGCTGGTGGACAGCAGTGACGTCGTGCCCGCCAGCGTCGCGCCGCCCGCGTTGAGCAGGGTGAACGAAATCGTGCGGTCGTCGCCGGTCACTGTGTTGTTGAACTGATCCTGGATGGTCACGGCGGGAACGAGGTTCGTGCCGGCCGTGCTGGTGCTGGGTTGTACGGAGAAGGCGAGGTGGTGGGCGACGTCGGCAGTAATGTTGAAGGCGGCGCTGTCCGTCGTGTCGGTGCCGGTAAATCCGGCCCCGTCATGCGCCACGCGCAACTGGTAGCCCGTGCCGGTCTTGTCAATGTGCATGGCCTGCAGGGCGCCCCATGTGGCCACGCCGCTGGAGGTCAGCATGCTCGTCGTGCCCGCCAAGCTCGCGCCGGCCGCATTGAGCAAGGTGAACGAGACCGTCCGGTTGTCGCCGGTGACGGTGTTGTTGAACTGGTCCTGAATCGTGACCGCGGGGACGAGATTGACGCCGGCCGTGCTGGTGACCGGCTCCACCGTAAAGGCGAGGTGGTCGGCCACATCGGGTGTGATGTTGAACAGGGCGCTGTCGACCGTGTCCGTGCCGGCGAAGGCCGCCCCGTCGTGCGACGCCTGCAATTGGTAGCCGGTGCCCGTCTTGTTGATGTGCAGGGCCTCCACGCCGGTCCAGGTCGCGACGCCGTTCACGGTCGTCAGGCTGACGGTGCCTGCCAGCGTCGCGCCGTTCGGATTGAGCAGCGTCAGCGTGATCAGGCGGTCGTCGCCGGCCACGGTCAGGTTGCCCGCGTCCTGAATCGTGATCTCCGGGACCAGCGTCACGCCGGCCGTGCTCGTCACCGGCTCGACCGTGAAGGCCAGGTGGTGCGCCTGTCCCAGCGCGCTCGTGACGCCGAAGAGTGCCGCGCCCAAGGCGAGCGCCTGCAGAGCCCGGCGCCGAAGTTCCACGATGTTCCCGCGGTTACGCATGACCAGACCTCCACGACGGATTGCGGCCGAGAGCGGGCGCAGCCACGTGCACCAACCCCGCCGGTCCGCACTCCCTTGCGGCCTCAGACCATCCTCACTTGCGGACCGCACCGCCGCGCCTGTTTGGCGCGACCCTGCGATCGATTTCGTTGGACGCTACTGCGCACCCAGACCGGCTGGCCCGATCGTCCGGGTGCCTGTGCTCGTTACGCCGGGCACCGACAACAGCCGCAGACCCTGGAACCCCAGGCCGCGGCTGCCAGTCGCCTCCAGCAGGCGAGCGGCATTGCTGTTGAGCTGAATGGCCGTCAAGTTCTGCCCCACGTTGTGCGGGTCCTGCACGCTGGCGGCTGCCGGCGAAATGACCGGCACCGCGTTCGCGCCCGGGAACGGCGCCGTCTGTACTTCGCCGCCGCGCTGGCTGGAGCGGTTGGCGGTCGTGACGGCCTGGACCGTGGCGCGAATCTCCAGGTTGAAGCGCTGCTCGCGCAGGCGCTGCACCACGTACGTGGCCCCCGCGTAGCGATCCCAGGTGATGACGTTGTCGAAGAGCTTGGCCTCGACCTCGGCCCGGGCGGCCTGCGCCGAGGCGACGCCGAGTTCGCGGCCCCACGGCTGCGTGAAGCCTTCCTGCCCCAACCAGTCGCCCAAGACCTCCTGCTGCGGCCCGCCGTCTGCGACCACCAGTGCCTGCCCCGCAGCCAGATTGACCGGGTTGCCGTTCACGCGAACGTCGAGACTGCTGCCTTCGCCTTCGGGTGCATACGCGATCCGGACGCGTTCGCCGCTGCGCTGCACGTACACGTGCCCCGGCGCCGGCGTCAGTTCTACTTCGGTCTTGGCCGCATCGGTCAACTGGGCGAACAGCGTCACGCCACGCCCGGCGTCGTCCGTTGCGACGGCCACGCGGCCGCGCTTGAGTTCGATCTGGACCCCGCCGCCGATCTCGTCGCGTGCGATTGCCAATTGAGCCGGGCCGATGGCCACCAGTACCGTTCCCGCCGGCTCGAAGAGCATGAGTTGGGCATCCGCCTCGACTTTGATCGACCCCGGAGCGATAGCGCGGCCGGGCAACAGCAGAACGGCCTCGCCGCTTTCCGGTTCGAACAAAGCCGCTCCGCGGCGCGAGACTCCGGTCACGGAGAGCAGTTCCTGGGCGACCGCGGCCCCCGCGCCGGCCAGCAAGATGCCGGTCACCAGCGCCGTTCGCAAGGATTGTCGCGTGTTCATGCTCCGCTCCTGACGGCACCGCCTGCTCGTGCGCAGCGCCCCGGTGCCCGCGCGGCGGCTAGAAGTCCACTTCCAGCGTTACGCCGTAGATCGCCCGGTCGTATTCGTAGATGTCCTCGCCGAGGCGGTTCCAGATGTTCGAGTTCTGGAACGTGAATTCCACGCCGGTCCGCAAGCGGACGTCCAGCGTGCGGAGGTTCGCGTCCTCGCCGCGGCGAATCAGCCAGTACACCACACTCAGATCGTAGCGCTGCAGAAAGTCGGCGCGTTCCTGGCGGCTGAAATCGAACAGGCTCGCCGCCTGGTAGTCCGCCCACGAGAACTCACCGCGCGCCTGGAACGCCAGCCGGTACGGCAGCGGCACGTTCAGCCCCCACGTCATGGCGTGCCCGCACAGGTCGAACTCCGTGCCGACCGTCTGCTCGTCGCGGTACTCGTAGCCCAGCGTGAAGCTCAGCCAGTCGTTGCCGAATAGCGTCCGCTCGCGGGCGTGCGCATCGAAGTACGGCCGCATGTACGCCAGTTCTTCGCTGCGCCACAGGTTGAACGTGTGCTGCACGCCGATCGCCTGGTATACGCCGTCGCGGTTCAGCCGGACGTCGCTTAGGCGATCCATATAGTTGCGCTCGTCGTGCGTGTAGTACACGTCCGTGCGCCCCGCCTCGAGCTCGGTGCCGCTGGTGCTCTTGGTGCGCCAGATCTTCGACAGGACGGGCGACAGCCGCTGGCTGGAGATGTACGGTTCGTGTCCGAGTTGCGTGTACGAGTACTCGTATTGCAGACCGAAGTACAGGTCGCGGATCGGCTGCCAGTTCACGTACGCGCGGCCCGGGTAGCGGTTGACGTCGAACTGCGTCACGTTCGGCTGCCACGTCGCGCTGACGCCGCCGCCCATGCCGACCGTCAGGCTCTCGCCGACCCAGGGGGCTTCCGACTTCGGGATGTAGCGGCTGAGATTGAAGTCCGCGTGAATGCCGGCGAAGTAGTCGTCCTGCCGCCGATAGCTCCGCGGTAGAGTCGTGTCCTTGCCCAGCAGCACGACGTTGGAGTCGTAGCCATTGCCGATGCGCAGGCGGGCGTCGAACTCCCAAGGCCCGATGGGCGCCGGCACCGGCAACTGGATGCGCGGCGGGTTCGTTGCTTCGACTTCATCGAGGCGGTTGACGATGGCGCTGGCGTTGCGGGCGAGGTCCGTGCCCTCGGCGCGGCTGGCGACGTCACTGAAGAGCTTGCGTGCCCCCGGATGGTCGCTGCGCACGATCGCCAGCAGCCCCTCGTAGTAGGCCACGACCGTGCGGAACGCCTCGAGGCCGACGGGCGTCAGTTTGCCGAGCGCGAGGTCTTCGTCTGCCAACGTCTGGGCGCGATCGAGCGCTTCCTGCGCGCCCTCCAGCATCGCCTTGTACTCTTTCTGGCGACTGGCCTGATCGCGGTAGTCGTCGGCCAGGCGGTAGCGTGCCACGGCGAGATAGAAAAAGCCGTAACGGTCCTTCGCGCCGTAGTCCGTTTCGCCGGTGTAGCGGGCCAGCGTCTGGGCGGCGCGCTCTGACAGGCTGCGGGCGGACAACGCTTCCTCCGGGAAGTCGCTGGCGAGCTGGGAGATGCCCAGCATCAGCGCCGCGGACACGATTTCCGCGGTCGGGTCGGCGAGCTGCACGACCGCCTCGAAATGCTTTTGTGCCGCCTCGAATTCCGTACGGGCGAGCCCGGCTTCCGCCGTCGCCTGCTCCGGATTCTCCTGCGTGCGGGCGATCTGGGCGGCGGCCGCATGGCCCAAGCCGCGCTCCAGACCGATCAAGCCGAGGTAGTAGTAGCAGCTCACACGCAGTTCGGCCGTGGGTTCGCGGGCGAGCAGACCTTCGAGGAGCTGCGCCGCCGTGTCGCGGTCTTCGGCCGTGTAGGCGCGAATGGCCCGGTTCAATTCGACCAACGCCGCGCCGGATTCGGGCGGTGGGGGCTCTTGGGCGAGCGCGGCGCCGGCGAAGACCGTCATCGCGATGAACAGGCCAAAGCGAAGTGTTTTGCTGGGGCTCATGTCACGTCCCGCGCCGCGCAACGCGGCGATAGACTCGCCAAGGTCGCCGCCCTTCGGTTAGTCGACTGGGCGAGCGTGCCTACGTGCTGCCCTGGATGGTCTGCTGGAAGAGTCGCCCGAGAATGTCCGCGACGGCGCGGGCCAACTCGGTGCGACCGAAGTCCATCCACTGCTGGCTGGTGGCGCAACTGCTGAGCGCGAGCAGAGTCGCGCCGCACACAAGCCACCGAATCCGAAGCAACTTGCGCATCAGGTCCTCCGGGGTCACTCTCAAGTAGTGATGTGTACCAGCGCGTTGTCGAGCACGAAGAACACCAGATCGGAAAACGCGGTGGCGAGCTGTGGCAGCAGGAACTGACTGGCGAACTGCTGCTGCGTCTGCGTGTCGCTGAGCGTACACGTCGTCGTCTGCAGCAGGATCGCCGCACCTGCCAGCGAATATACCCAGCGCCATCGGAGTCGCATTCGGCCCATCGCACACTCCTCTGCTAGGGAAGTTACCGGGGTCCGTACTGATGTGTGTTTGGTCCTCGAAGCCCAACCTTCCCACGTTAACGCTACGCCACCCCCTGCCTAGCGTCAAGGGTGAACTGCCCGCCACCCCCCCGGCCGTGCCGCCTCCGCCGCACCGCCTTTCGCGATCGCGCGAATTACGGGATACTGTCGCGCCGCGGGGACCCGGCCGGTCCGCCCGTAACCTAAACCGAGTGTCGCTACGGATGTCTGACGGATTTCGACGCCTGATTCTGCCACCCGCCACAGTCGACGCCGAGCGTACGGCGCGCCTGGCGGACGCGCTCCAGGATGCCGTCCACGCCCAGAACCGCTTGGCGGCCAATTCACCCTATATCCTGCGCTTTGTCGGGCCACTCGAAGAGCAAGACGGAGTGTTGTCGGTCGCCCACGAGCCGGCCACGCCCCTGAATGCTGCCGACCTGTTTGATCCGTCCAAGCCGCTCATGGAGCCGGCCGAGTTGGTCCGCCTGCTCGTGGCGCTGGCGGATGCCCTGGCCGCTGCCCATGGCGGCGGCGGTGCGCGGACGGTCGTCCACGGCGGGCTGTGCCCAGGCGTTCTTCTGATGGGCGTCGACGGCCTGCCGCGCGTGACGGATTTCGGCTTTGCCCCGGCCGTCTGCAAGACCCTCGGTGTGGATCCGTACCTCAATCTGGCCGTTCGGCCGCACGCCACCGGCACCGGGGCTTGGGAGGTCCTGCCGCTGAGCGTGGTGGACCGCGACGATCGGCTGTGCGCGTACATCGATCCGGACAAGTACGGGTCGGAAACCCTCGCCAGCTTTGAGACCGGCTCGGACATCGTCGCGGCGGGCATGGTTGCGGCCCTGTTCGCCGAGCACGTGCATCCGTATCTGTACTTCGAGCCCGAGGCGCATCGCGTCGTCGACATGGCCCGCATGATGGGGTTCGGCATTCCCGCGGCGCCGAGTCGGGATGCCCTGACCCAATCGTCCGATTCTTCGGTCCGGGCGTGGCTCGAACTCGTCACGGCCATGCTGGCCCGCCTGCCCGGTGACCGCCCATCGGCCGCGGCGATCTCCCAGCGCTTGCTTGCCGTCGCGCCGGCTGTCGACCTGAACAACGTAAAGGTGCAGCGCTGGCTCGCCCAGGTTGAACAACTGCTGGCCGGGCGCGTCTGGGCCGAACTTGATGCCGTCCTCGATCTCCGCCCGCCGCTGGAGATCATGACCGCCGAGCAGCGTGCCCAGGCTCACACGCTCGAGACTCGGGCCCGCGAGGGGCTGGCGGAGGAAGGTCGCAAAGCCGCTGCTGAGGCGGAGTTACAGGCGGTGGCCAAGTGGTTCGGCCGCCTGCAGAACGCCGTCAGCGCCGGCGAATGGGAGAAGGCCCAAAACCTCCTCAGCGAAAAGCCGCAAGTCGACGCCTGGCCGCCGGACGTGCTGGCCGCGCTCGAACCATTGGCGGCGAAGATCGCGCAGAGCCAGGGCCTGCGCAAGGCCCAGTCGTGGCTGAAGATCCTGCAGAAGACGGCGGCCGCGCGCAACTGGTCCGGCGTCGCCAAGCTGCTGGGGCAGAAGCCGCCTCTGGAGAGTTGGCCGGAGGACCTGCAGGCGTCCGTGACGGCCGTCGAGCAGGAGTACGCCGCCCACCAGGAGCAGCAGGACCGCCTCCGTCGCGAGATGGCCGACCAGCACGCCGCGGCGCGGGCATGGGTCGCCAAAGCCAAGGAACTGATCGAGCAGACGCGCTGGGACGCGGCCCTGGACGTGCTCGACCAGGAGCCGCAACTGCAGCACTGGCCCGCCGGGCTCAAAGACGAGGCTGCCGCGCTCGTGCTCATCTGCCGGACCCGGCTCGTCGACGACGCCGCCACCAACATCGACGCGCTGACCGAGAGCATGCGCGTCGCGGCCGACAGCGTACTCCAGCCGCTGGCGGAGGGCGAGCTGGCCGGGCTGGTTCAGTCGAAAGCCATCGAAACGGCCGTCGAATTCATCACCTGGGCGCCGCCGGACATCGACGCTGACGCTCGGGCTCGCGTGCGGGTCGCCCTGCGGCCGGCAGGGGAGCGTTTCGACGCGCCGCCGCTGATCGGCGAACTGGATTTCCGCGTGCGCGAAGACGGCGTCCAGCTCTGCGGCGAGCAGGAGACCTTCGCGACACAGATCGGGATTGGCCTGCTGGAGCAATTGCCGGACCTGCAGAAATCCCGCCTTGGCACGTTCGAGAAGTGGCTTCAGGGCACCATGTTCCCCCGTGCGACTGTGCGTGCGGAGATGGCAAAGCCGGGCCCGCGCGTGACCGCTGAGCTGGCGCTCCTGGGGCCGGACGCGGCGGAGGGGCGCGGGCCGCTGGAGTTGGTGTGGCTGCCGGAATCGTTGACCTGGGAGCCGGCCGATCGCCGGGCGTTTGTGGCGCAAGCCACCGACGTGGCCAAGCAGGCGGCCGGCGCGGCCATCGTGCAGGACCTTGTGGCCCGCTCCGAACTAGCCCGGACGTACAAGGACGTGCTTCGCGTGCGGCTCACGCCGGTTCACACCGAGCCGGAACTGCCGACGACGCTCGATGGCGACGTGGCAATCGCGCTGCATCCGGCCGGCGGCGAGCCCGAAGTCATTTTCGCGACGACGGTTACCGTCGAGGACGCCGGCCGCGCGACGCTCGAATCGCTCGCGGAGTTCGAGACGCATCTGCGCGAGCGCATCGTCGAGCTGCAGTCGCATTGGCGCGAAGCGGCGGGCGAGCAGATCAAGGCGGTCGCCAAGGCCGCACCATCCGCTGCAAAAGTGACGGTTCCTCGTCAGGGCAAGGTCGCGCTCGCCGAGATTGGCTTCGATATCAAACCCAAGAGCGGCGAGGCGTTCGTCCTCAGAGCGGTCTGGAGTCCCGCGAAGCTGGTGTACGAGCTTCCCGCGGGGTGGGAGCAGAAGTTCGGAGCGGCTGCAGGCAGCGCGCCGGCCGTGTCGGCTGCCGCGCCGCCCCCGGTCGCACCGCCGCCGCCCAAGCCCGTCCGGGCGCCGAAGCCGGCTGCCGCGACGCCCGAAGAACGGCCCACAGAGAAAGCTGCGGCCGCGAAACCGCGTCCCGCGGGCAGCAGGCGTGGGTTCGTCATTGGCGGAGGTGTTGCCGCGGTCGCCGCAGTGGCCGCGATCCTGTTCTTCGCGCTGCGTGGAGGCACGCCGCCTCCGCAGCCCGCACCGCCGGTGAACCCGCCCGTCGCTACCACCGCCGACTCTGCGCCACCCACTGCGACGGCGCCGACACCGCCAGAGCCCGTCGCCGTGCAGGAGCCGGACAAGCCGGAACCTCCGCCCGAGCCGCCTCCAGTGAAGACGGTCGATTGGACTCAGCAATTCGCCGCCTACATCGGGGCCGCGCCGGAGCGCTTCGGTGCCAAAGCCGACAACGCGAACCTGCTGCGTGAGTTGAGCCCGAGCGGAGACCCCTTGGCGGCGCAAGCCTCGACGGTGGTCGCCAACCTGATGGTTCCCGGCTCGGCGATGTACGCCAACGTACGTTCGGCCGGCGACGAGCGCGTGACTTTCTCCCTCCGCGTGAACCTGCGCTCGGGTGCCGAATCCGTAGCCCAGGACCTGACCATGGAGCACAGTGGCGAGCGCTGGGGGCCGTCGCCCGACAACGCGACGGCGCTGGCGAAATTGGCGGATGCGGCTCGCGCGTCGCTGAAGACCGTGGTGCAGGTGCTGCGTGGCGACGTAGACAAGACTCTGCGGGGCGAGGCGGTGGCGGACTGGCGTCCGCGTCTGGCCGAAGTCACGCCGTTGCTGACGAACCTTCCCGATGACGCCGATGCGACCGCGCTGCTCAAGTCGGCGACGCTGCTGCCGCCGCCGTGGGACGAACAGCAGGCGGCGCTGGCGACGCGCGGTTACGCGGCAGAGAGCGACCGCGATCCCGTCTCCGGCTATCCGACGAACTTGCGTGACGGCCAGGGCAACCGTCTGCGTCTCGTGTCGATTCCGCCTCAGGACGGGTTGTGGAAGAGCGTGGCGGACCAAGCCGCACCGCCTGCGACGCTTGCGCACCTGACGGAGACGGCCGCCGCACCGGAGCGTCCGTGGACGCTCTACTACGTAGATGAGAAGGAAGTATCCGTATCCGGCGCTTTCGCGGAGGCGACGGCGGCGGCGACGCAACTCGGTCGAGTCGTGCCGACCGTTGACGAGTGGGTGTTGGCGGCGCTGCGCTGGGGGGCGAATGCACCGGCCGACCTCTTCGGCGGCCTGCGCGAGTGGTGTACCGGCGCGGGTACCGATGCGACGCTCGCGTGCGGCGGCGTGACGCGCAAGATTCGGGAGCAGGAGACAATCCTGCCGCCACCGCCCAAGAAGCCGCTAAATTCGTCCGAAATGTGGAAATGGCTGAGCAACCCCCTCGTGTTGCAGGCTCGTGACGCTCGTTTTGGTGACGAGCTGACGGGAGTCCGTCCGGTCCTGCGCGTGCTGCCGCGCTAGTCGCGCGCGGCGCTTGCGGGGGACTGTGGCGCGGTGTCCGCGCGGCCATACTGGGCTTGCCGGGTCCCATTAGTGTGGATATAGTTCGAGTGTCAATTGCGGCGAGACCGGACGTGTATCGACCGCTCCGCGGCGCGAAGCGCGCGGCGGATGACCGGCGCACATTGGACTCGTGGGTGTGGTAGGTCGCGCCGTATTGGGCCACAAATACTGATGTAAAGAAAGGCTGGCAGTGCCCGTGACGGAACAACGTCGGGACAGTGCACCAGACACGGGCGCGCTTACGCTCTTGGAGCCGGTGCGCGCTGCGCTTGCGCAGGCGCCCGAAGCCCAGCGCTACCGCGTGCTCGCAGCGCTGCTGACGGAGCTCGCCGACCAAGCCGCCGCCAAGGGGGACGGCGCCGACCGCGAGCGTCTCGACGCCCTTTCCAAGAAGGCCACGCGGTTGGGGGAAGAGAAGGCCTCGCTCGAAGATACGCTGGCCGCGACCAAGGCGGATCTGTCGCTCCGCGCCAAGCAACTCGAAGCCGAGCAGCAGCGCGCGACCGAACTCGACCGCATCGTCGCCGATCAGCGCACGCGTTTGCAGACCGCTCAACAGCAGGTCGCGGAATACGAGGAACAACTCGTCGCCAAGAATGCGCTGCTGCACGAAGCGGAGAGCAAGGCCGAATCGCTCACGATCAAGCTGCAGCGTGCCGAGCGCGCCGCCGCCGATACCTCGCGGACCGACGCCATGGCGGAAAGCTCCCGCGAGCAGAATGTCGAGATCGAGCGTCTGCGCGGCGATATCGAGCAGTTGCGCAAGGACAAAGACGCGGTCATCGAGGGGCTCAAGAACGAACTTGTCGTCGCGCGGGAGGGCGCCGGCGGCGGCGTCGAAATCGTGCTGCGCGAGTTGTGGGAACGCCTCGCACGCGCCAAGCCGCCGCTCGCGCCGGGCAACCAGAACCCGCCCGTGCCCGCAGCCGAACGCCTCGTCGATACGGTCATCGAACTCACGCGTTTCGTCGCCGATTTGGACCAGGCGGTTGCGCCGTTCCTCGGCAGCTTTACCAAGCACAACCAGACGGTCGCGAAGCCCTGGGACGTCTACGCGCACTCTCCGGATCTCAACCAGGTGATCCGCGAGATCATCGATGCTGAGCACGGCAAGCCGGCCGGCGTGTGCAAGATGCGCCTGCTCGGTCTCAAGCGCTGGATCATGGCCGCCATTCTCGGCAGCGACAGCGCGCTGGAGTCCATCGCCCAGGAGCTCGAGACGCACCTGCGCGGCCCGGTCGGGATGGGCAACGACCCGAACCGCAAGGTCAAGGATTTCATTCGCGACGACGGGCATCAACTCTTCCATCAGCACATCCGCGAGCTGCGCAGTCAGAAGCTTGCGGAAGCCTACGCCCACGGAGTGTGACTATGAATCTGCCTTCTCTGCGTCTATCGCGCCAGCTCATTACCACCCTCCGCGCCGGTAGCGTCCTTCTTCTCGCGACCGCCGCGCTCGCGGCGACCGGTTGCGGCCGCACGCTCACGATTCGTCAGGATCGCTTCATCAACACGGGGGCGCAGGGCAACCGTCCGCCGGAGAAGCGCACCGGCGAGCCGCTGGAACTCACGATCGTCTGCGTGTATCCGCCGGATCTCGACAAGCCCGGCAATGAGCTGCTCAAGCCGGATTCGAAGATCACGGTGAAGGACTGGTACGATCGCCGCCCGACGACCGGCACGACCGATCCGGGCAAGTTCAACCTGCCGCAGAATCAGATCTTCGTGCTCACCAACGACTCGACCTACTACGGTCGCAAGATCGGCAACGCGATCCGCGGCTCGGCCCTCGACGGCGATACGCCGATCAAGAAGGGCCCGTTCGACTACAAGTGGGGCGACCTGCACGACCTGCGGGGCGTGATCTACGTGTTCCCGAAATTCATCGGCAAGGATGGGGGCGTCCTGCCGCTGCCGCCGGCGAAGTTCCATCCTCCGGGCGCGTATGCTGCAGATACCGAAGTGAAGATCGGCGTCGACGACAGCAAGCCCGTCGAGGCGGCGCAATACATTCAGGTGCTTTCCGAGCGGAAGATGCACGGGACGGAGTAACGCTCCGCCCGGTGTGCAGCGCACGCGTTCGTGACGTCGCCCCGTGCGGCGACTTCGTATCCGGGAAAGGAAGCCCGTGGACCGTGCGGTTTCAGTTCTGGTTTTGTTCCGCGGCAGCGTAACGCGCGACGCGGTGTCGGCACGTCGGTGCCGCACGCCCGTCCGGTCACGCTGTATCACTCCTTGTGTCCCGGCCTCGCCCGGTGGAGACCTCGCCGTATGACCTTTTGGAACGAAATCCACTGGTACGAGGGCGTGTTCCTGCGGCCGCATCACTTGCAGACGGCCCAGCGCCAAGTGGAAACGCTCGTGCGCACGACGCTCGATGCCGCCCGTCCGCTGGCGTGGGGCTTTCTGGAACTGCAGATCGCCAAGGAGCCGCTCGAGAACTTCACGCTGCGCGTCGATCGCTGCCAGGCGCGGCTCAAGGACGGCACCTGGCTGTGCGTGCCGGAGAACACCGAGGTCCCGCCGCTGAATTTCGAGAAGGCGCTCGGCACCGGCGGGGGGGCCGTCGATCTGTACCTCGGCATTCCGCAGATGCAGGACGTGCGGGCGAACGCGGTTTCGCTCGAACGCCCGGAAGCCACGCCCGGCAACCCGCGCTACGAGCCGCAGGCGCTGACCCGCCGCGATGAGAACACCGGCGAGAACCCGCAGACGCTCTATGTGCGGCGCATGCGCGGCAAGCTCTTCGTTGAAGGCGACGACATGACCGGCTTCGAGGTCGTCCGCCTGTGCCGCGTGAAGCGCACCGACCGCCCCGGGGCGACGCCCGAACTGGACGAAGTCGGCGCCGGGCCGCTCCTCGCGCTGCAGGCCGATCGCGGCCTCAGTGCGCTGGTGACCTCGCTCGCCGACCAGGTCGAGGCGAAGGACGAGGTCCTCGCCCGCGAGGCGCGCGAGCAGCGGATGAACTTCACGGACGGCGTGGCCGCCAACAGCGAGCACTTGCTCAAGCTGCACGCCCTCAACGCCGGGCGCGCCGAGCTGCGGGCCCTGCTGCAAAGCCCGCTGCTGCACCCGTACGACATGTTCGTCGTGCTCGCACGCATGGTGGGGCAGCTCTCCGTCTTTCATGACGAACTCGTGCCCGGGCCGCTGCCGAGTTACGACCACGACCGACCCGCGGACGGCCTGGATCGCGTGCGCCGCCGCCTGCTCGTCCTGCTCGACGCGATGCGTCCGATGGCCTTCATCGAACGTCCCTTTGCCCGCAAGAAGGACGAGCGCGGCCAAGACGGTCTGGAGGTCGAGCTCGACCGGGCCTGGATCGACGAGAACCTCGACATGTACGTGGGCCTGCGGGTGGACGACCAGGAGACCGAGGAGGTCTACCAGCACGTCTACGGCAAGCTCGATATGAAGCTCGCTTCGCCCAAGCGCGCCCCGCGCATTCACAACATCGCGGTGCGCGGCTTGCGGCTGCAGGTGAAGGCCCCGCCTGCGGGCACGCTGCCGCGCCGCCAGGGCCTGCACTATTTCCGCGTGGACAAGACGATTGGTCCGGACCGGACCGACTACTGGCAGGAGTGTGAGCAGGAGCGCGGCATCCGCATGAGCATCCGCGAAGGACAGCTCGCCGCGATGGAGCAGTTCCGCCCGACTCTGTATGTCTGCTTGAAGGGATCCAGCCGATGACGACCGCCGTCGAGCCCCATGAAGGTGCCGGGCTGCGCCTCACCGAGGTCTGCTGGCCGATCTTCGACTTCGCCATCAACTTCGCGCGGCAGGCCAAGATGGGCACGCTGCCGCCGCCGGACCAGGTGCGCTACGAAGCGCTCAACGCCCTGCGCGACGCGGACGACATCGCCGGCCGCGATCCCCTCGCGCAGCGCGCCTGGGAGGACCATCTCAAAGCGATGATGGTCTACTTCCTCGACTACAAGATGCTCAACACCGACTGGGACGGGCGCGACTTCTGGTTCGACAACCGCTTCGAGACCGACCCCGACGTGCTCAACCACATCGAGGCCCTCGGCGGCGAGAAGTTCTTCGAGGACTGCGACACGCTGCAGAAGGACTACGAGCTGGCCGAACGCCGCGACCGCCGCGACAAGTACGAACTCGCCGAAAAGCTCAACCTGTACTTCATCTGCCTGCGGCTGGGTTTTAAGGGCCAGTTCCACGACCGCCCGCAGGAACTCGGCGACTACACGCGGCGGCTGTTCACGCGGCTGCCGGCTTATGCCACCACGCGCGGCAAAGAGATGTTCCCCGACGCGTACAAGCACAACCAGGAACTCAAGGTCGACTACAAGCTGGGCATGAGCCTGGCGCTGGTGCTCGTGATTCTTGCCCTCGTGGTCGGCGTGTCGTTGGTCACGTTCCGGCTCGCTTGGAGCCGCGAAACCGCCGGCATCTCCAGGGCCGCGGAGGCCTGGAGCGGCGGCAACGTGCCCGCCGCGGTCGCCAAGAGCGACGACGCGGGCGACAAGAACGAGAAGAAGAAGAAGTAGGAACGCCGCCGCCGGCCGCGTTTCCACGCAGTTCGTTCGGTAGCGATCGCGCCGGTGCAGTAACCGCCCGGCGCCCGATGAGGTTGGTATGAAGAAACTGCTCGCGACCTACCGGAGCTTGCCCAAAGAAGTCCAGATGCTCATCGCCATGGCGGGCCTGGGCACGCCTTTCGGCATCATCTACGTCCTGCGCGAATACGTCTTTCCCGGCGTGAGCCTCTTCGTGCTGATTCTGGGCGTGGCGGCCGTGGTGGGCCTCGTCACCGTCGCCGGCTGGCTGGTTCCGAAGCTCTTCGGTCGGGCCTCGCGCGCCCGGCAGCGCCGCATGGAATCGGAGCTGGCGACGAGCGCCGAGGGCGGCACCGTCTCGATGAGCCTGCGCGCGGCCGTGAAGAGCAACAACGAGAAGTTCTTCACCGCAATCAAGGAGATGAAGAAGCTCGGGATCAGCGTCTACGACCTGCCGTGGTACGTGACGATCGGTGACTCCGGCTGCGGCAAGACCAAGCTGATCAACGAGGGCGGCCTGACCTTCTCCACCGGCAAGCCCGAGGGCTACCAGCTCGGCACCCTGAACTACAACTGGTGGTTCACCGAGGACGCCATCTTCGTCGACATGGCCGGCCGCCTGTGCAATCCCCAGGACGACGCCGACTACCGCGAGTGGGACGCGTTTCTTAAGACCGTCGGCCAGGGCCGCCGCGGCTACCCGATCAACGGCGTGCTCTTGTGCGTGTCGGCCGAGCACCTGCTGCAGGACCCGCCCGAGAAGCACGAGCAGGATGCCAACACGATGCTCGAGCGCCTGCGCGACCTGCAGAGCAAGCTCGGCGTCACGTTCGCGACCTACCTCGTCATCACCAAGTGCGACAAGATCGTCGGCTTCATGCCGTTCTTCGACCGCGCCGAGCGCGACATCACCATCAAGAACCAGATCTTCGGCTTCTCGCGCAGCGGCGACTTCAACGAGCTGTACGACCCCGAACGCTTCGGCGACGACTTCGGCGCCCTGTATGGCCGGCTCGGCGACTTGCGCCTGCGCCGCCTGCAGGACGACGTGGACGAGGCGGAACTCGGCCTCGCTTACAGCTTCCCTGAGGAGTTCCGCCAGCTCAAGGAACCGCTGCACACCTATGTCCGCACGCTCTTCCCCGCCATCAAGAACCCGCGTGCGGTCAAAAACCTGATCTTCCGCGGCGTGTACTTCACCAGCGCCACGCAGCAGGGCGGCCTCATCCTGCGCCACCTGACCGAGCGCCTCGGCGCCGCCGCCGCCAATACCTTCCAGCCGCTGGAAAGCCTGTATCCCCGCCCGCGGCCGCACTTCGTCAAGGAACTCCTGTTCCGTAAAGTCTTCCCCGAGCAGGGCCTCGTTTTCCGCAACGAGCAGGAGGTCATGCGCAACCGCCAGCTCGCCCGCTTCCTGCTGATCGGCAGCGGCGTGCTCGGCGTGGCGCTCGTCGCCATCCTGATCATCAGCTCGCTGAAGTTCGGCACGCTCATCAAGGAGCCGCACGCCCGCGCTGAGCAGGCGGCCGCCGTCGTCGGCAAACCGACCGAGTCGCTCAAGCTCACGCTCCAACTTGGACAGGACGTGCAGACGCTCAAGGCCAGTGTCTGGCCGAGCATTCTGTCGCTGGGCATCGGTTCGCGCGAGCCTGTCGACGACCTCACGCAGATTCAGGTCGGCCTGTTCGCGCACAGCGTGCTCAAGCCGATTCTCCTGGAGGCTGACGCCGCCTTGCGTGCGGGCAACATCGCCGCCGGCGCCAAGACGGGGTTGAGCTTTGACGACTATGAGGCCGCGCTGCTGGCCTACGTCGCATGGCTGGGTTGCGCCGATCACGACGGCTTGCCCGAGCAGGTCGACTACGACAGCTTCGAGCAGCTCGCCGCGCTGATCTCACCCGGCAACACCGTGCTGAACCAGCAGAAGGACGAGATCCTCAAGCAGGCCAAGGACTACTTCCTCACGATCCGCGGCATGAAGGAGGCCGGCAACCCCGCGCACCCGCTGTCGGAGCCGGAGTTCAAGCCCGGCGAGACGATCACGCTCGCGATGGGGCACGTGCACAAGTACGCCGAACGCTCGGCCGCCCTCAGCGAGGACGCGCTCGATCCGGTGATCGCCGAGTGGATGCGCATTCGCAACCGCTGCGACCAGATCGAGAAGTCGTACGGGGCGCTCCTGGCCGCCGCCGACGCGACGGTCACGACTGACGAGCAGCTCAAGGCCTTCCGCGCGACCTTCGACGAGAACTACGGGAAGTTCAGCACGGCGATGAAGGAGTGCGCGTGGCAAGTGCCGGCCAAGTCCGGCTTCCTGCGCATTCCGTCGCTGCGCGAGGCCATCCGCGCTCAGCGGCAGGCCTGGCTCGATCGCCAGAAGGCGCTCCAGACGGCCTACGAAGCCTGCGGCGGGCGCGAAGTCTCGAAGGACCCGGTGCCCGCGGCCATCAACGCCCTCATCGCCGGCAACGGTGCCGACCTGCGCGGCCTCGACCGCGTCCTGGCCGACAGCATCAAGCAGGCCGGCCTGTCCGACCGCGAGTACTTCCCCGAGTACTACGGCGACTCGTTCGACAAACTTGTGCAGGAAGTCGACGAGGCGTACAAGCACATCATCACGCTGAAGCGCGGCGCCGATGCCGCCCGCGACGACAAGCTCGAGCTCGCGACGCAGCTCGACGGCACCATCGCCCCCGTGCTCAAGAAGGTGGCCGACAAGCTCGCCACGCTCGACAGCGGTGATGCGAAGGCCGCCACGACCGCCGAGTGGAGCGCCGCAATCAAGGCCCTGCTCTACCCGGGCGATGCGGAGAGCGATACGCCCGCCGCGACGTTCACGGCCCTCGATGCCCGCTGGGAGGGCGCGAAGCTGCAGAAGCTCAACGACGCGTACCAGGGCCTGGTGCGCAAGGGTGCCGGCACCGTCCTGCTGCGGACGATCGAGGCGCGCCTGCAGGCCGCCGGTCCTTTGGGCCTGGGCGAATTCGCCGCCGACCCGCGGGCCGCACTGAAGTCGAACTACTACATCCCGATTCCGGCTGCCGCGACGCCGGCGCCGGAACCGAAGAAGACGGACGCCGCACCGCCGCCGGTGACGAAGCCGCCGGCCGGTGGTCCGCCGCCCTTGATCTCCAAACCGACGGCCCCGCCGCCCGTCGGTGCGCCGACGCCCGGTCCCGCGGCTCCGCCGCCGCCGGCCGAGCGCGCCACCGCCGCCGGCCAGATTCCGGCCTACGCCAGTCCCGACTATCTCAACGCGCGGGCGATGGAGTACGTCGAACTCGCCAGCTTCCTGAGCAAGTTCGGTCCCGAGTACTACTTCTCGCGCACCGGCGATGCGACGCCGCTGCACAGCCGTTGCGGCGACCTGCTCGACCAGGCCTGGCGCACCTACTGCGGCACCTATGCTGAGTCGTGGGCCACGGCCTACAAGGGGAAGGCCACGCCCGAACTCAAGCGCGTCGGACGCTTCGATCAGCGTTGGGGTACGTTCGCCGAGCAGTTCAAGCTCAGTGCCGGCGCTGCGGACAACGAAGCCCGCAATGCCGTGCAGCAGGAATTCCAGCCCGCCCTAGCCGAGATTCTGCACGCCACGCGTTGGGCGCTGTACTCGGCCGAACTCGGCGGCTGGTGGCTGGAGCAAAAGGACGACTTCTACGGCTCCGCCAAATCGAAGACCGCCAGCGCGTTCGATGCCGCCCTGCAGGAGCAGTGGACCGGCGGCGCATTCGCCCGCAGTGCGAAGAATTCGACCGGCACCGCGAATGACCCGAAGCCGTGGGAGACGGTGGCCGGCAACTTTGCGACGCGTTGGGTCGATTGGTGCAACGCCGTCGGCAAGGCCTCCAGGCTGGCGCGTCGCTTTGATACCGACGATCCTTCCGCCAAGGCCGCACCGATTCCCTGGCCCGACATCCCCGACCTGCGCGGCGATACCGGGCTGTCCGATGAGCGCCTCACCGGCCAGCTCTTCGAGTTCCAGCAGAATGCGCAGACGCTGCTCAGTGCGGAATTGACCGCGATCCTCGTCGGCGTGCAGTCCGACATCTTCGCCGATCAGTCCGCGTACGACGGCTGGCCATACGTCAACGCGGCCGGCACCGGTCTGACCGCGCTGGAGACCGTCGCCTACGACCAGTTCAGCAAGTTCCTGCTCGCCATGCAGCGGGCCGAGGCCGCGTTCAGTGCCCTCGATCAGGGCTTGCCCGACGAGCCGGTTCGCAAGGCGCGGCAGACGTTCCTGCAGTCCTGCGGACAGTGGCGCGACTTCCTCAAGCTCAATGCGCAGGGTGAGGCCACGCGGCTCGAAGTGACGCTCTGGACTGAGGACCCGCTTGGCACACCGCTCGGCTTGGTCAAGGTCGACGACTCCGCCCAGCATTACTACAAGCAAGTCTGCCTGAGCATCGGCCTGCGCCCGTCGCAGGGCGGCGACGCGGCCATGCGTCCGCTGTGCTTCCAGACCACCGAGCGCGGCAAGGCGAAGAGCATGCCGGCCGTGTGGGAATGGACGCGCGCTCCGGACCTGCAGGAGTTGACCTTCGCCCTCATGGACGGTGTCACGCCCGAGGGCAAGAACTATACGTACCCGACGATCAAGCCGGAGGTGCTGGGTCGCCCGTCGCCGCTGGCGCTGTGTGCGTACCTGCACCGCTACGGCGTGTTCGCCGACGGCAATTGGGTCGTCTCGCACGGCGTGTCGCTGGCGGACAAGTTCAAGGACGCCGGTCGCCCGGAGCTGGCGACGCAGCTTCCGGCCGTGGAGAAGACCGTCGGCGAGAAGTTCATCTTCCAACTCGCACCGGGCCGGGCCCTGCCGGGGCCGATCGCCCCGCTGACGGCCGCGAGCGGAAAGTAGAGTGAGGCGACGTCGGTCGGAGCCCGGTCTGCGGCGAACGCGAAGCGCGACCGACGAGTGAAGCGGAGATGACGTACCGTACGTAGCGTCGGCCCCCGTGGCCGACGTGGGATGTGCCCGAAGGTCGTATCTGAGGAGTAGGATCGCCGCACGCGCGGTGCGTACGGCGATGGGTAGGTAGGGCAGTACAGGTTGCTGTGATCGACGACTAGGCGCGCGCCATATGGGCTGGAAGAACCTGTTCAAGGCGAAGGCCCCGCGGATCAAACCCGATCCGCGCGTGCGTTGGTTCGGCAAACTGCCGACGTATGCGGATTACTATTGTTCGCCCACCGATGAGGATTGGGCAGTCGAGTTCAACGAGTGGATTCTGAAGGGTTGCGAGCTCTACTTCAGTCGTCAGCGCGAGAGCGGCGGCGAGCTGCGCGTGCCGTCCTCGGCGTGCCTGCTGCGCCTGCCCAAGTCGCAGGTCTCCGTCCTGGCCTCGTTCCAGGACTACGGCGGCGATATGCGCGGGCGTCCGTTTCCCCTCAGCTTCTACGTCGCCACGCCGACGGAGGGTTGGGCCGGGCCGACCAGCGAGACCGTGCTGCCGGTGCTCCGAGCGCTGCTCGAGTTGACGCACCTGCGCGAGCACGTGGGGCGCTTCGTCAACTCGCCCGGGCGCTTCGAGGATACCTTCGGCGGACGCGAAATCGACCTGTCCGGCCTCGATGGTGCGACCCACGACGGCTCGTGGCGTGCGCCGGCGCAGGCGCTTTCCATGAGCGACTGGTTCCAACGTGCGCAGCCCTGCCTGAAGGTCGCCGCGCTGGACGCATGGTCTGGGCAGGTGACGGCGTGGGGGCAGAACATTGTGACGCTCGAGGCGGAGGACTTCGCACCGACGCTGCGTTTTCCGTTGGTCATGGGCGTTCCGTTCGAGGTGCAGGTGCCGGGTTGGCTGCACTGGCTCGGTCAGCGCATGGACCTGCATCGTCGCTGTGCGAGCCTTCTGTTGACGAAGGATGCCGGCGGCGCCACGGGGCGCCTGACCGTAATCGCGCGCGACGAGATTCTGCCCGAGGACTTTTTGCTCCTGACGGGCCTCGCCGACAAAGTGCCGTATGCAGACGACTTGTGTTCAATAGGCGATGCTGCCGATGGTCAGGATGTGGAGCCTGGGATCGCTCCCGAAACGTGGTTTGGATTCGTGGATTCAACGGTGAAAGCTTGACTTGGCCTCTCGACGGGACAAGATTGATATGGACTCAGGGCCGAGTTCAGAAAGTAACCGCCGACGGCTTCGGGCCGCGGCGCAACGGATCATGTGTGCTAACCGGGATCGCTTCCGGCCTCTCGCGGAGGTCGTAATGGCGTCCTGTCTTTTTGTGCGCGCTGCGGATGGTTGTCACCTGGTCAGGCAGCCTGACGCCGCAACAGCGGATGGATAAGGCGAATGGCGCTCGACGAAGCTGCAGTTCTGGACCTCGGCAGGAACCCGATCAGCGATGCTGCGCCCGCTGGGCAGGAAGTTGCCGACGACGAAGACTACCTGCTCATCGAGGCCGAGCTCTCGAAGCTCGATCGCATCGATCTGGGCGAGGTCGACTGGTTCAAAGTCGATCAGTCTGCTCGCAACATCCTGCGCAGCAAGTCCAAGGACACGCACATCGCCACCGCCCTCGGCTTCGGCCTGGTCAAGAAGGAGCGCTACGCCGGACTCGCGGCCACGCTCGGCCTGTTCATCGAGCTGTCCCGCAACTTCTGGGACAACGGTTTCCCCGCGCGGCCGCGCCGCCGCAAAGCCCGCATGGAATCCCTATGCGAGCATCTGGTGGACGCCGGCTGGCTCAGCGGCGACGGCAAGCCGCGTCCGAGCGAGTTCGACGCCGTCGACACTTGCGTGCAGCGCCTCGCAGAACTGAACACGCTGCTCACCGAGAAGATGCCGGACGACGCGCCGGACTTCGCCAAACTGCAGCGCCGTCTCCGGGATCTCGCCAACGAACGGCCCAAGCCCGCCGAGCCGGCCGTAGCGGCGCCCGCCGTGGGTGAAGGTGGTGCCGCCGCGGTTCTGCCGGAAGGCGCCGTCGCGATCGCGGCCGTGGCCGACGCGTCCGGCGCGATCCAGGCCGTGCTCAGTGCGGCCAATTTCCTGGCGAAATCCGACCTCGCGAATCCGCTGCCGTACGCGCTCGCGCGGCTCGTGAAGTGGGCCCGCATCGAACTGCCCTCGCCCGAGGTCATGACGCAGGTCGAACCTCCGGACAAGACGCTGGCCGAAGCACTGCAATTCCAGTTTGCCGGCGGGTTGTGGGATCACCTGCTGAATAACGCCGAGGATGCGTTCCGTTCGAGCGACCCCTTGTGGCTCGATCTACAGCGTTACGTCTGTGCGGCTTTGCAGGCGCGCGGGCCGCAGTTCGAACTGGCGCGGCGCGCGATTCTGGATCTGACGGGGGCACTGGTGCGCCGCCTCGGCAACGGCCTGTTCGATCTCCGCTTCCGCAACGGCATGCCGCTGTGCAGCGGTGAGACGAAGATGTGGATCGAGTCGGACGTCACGCCGCCGCAGTCCGCGGGCGGCGGTGGGGGGGCGGCCGGCGACGGCAAGCTCATGGAAGCCTGGGACGGTGCCCGCAAGCTCGCGGGGACGGGCAAGCTGGCGGAGGCGGTCAAGATCTTGCAGGACGGCCTGAGCACCTGCGCGCAGCGGCGCGACCGCTTCCTGTGGCGGCTGCGCATCGCGCAGCTCTGCTACGACGCGCAGCGCCTGGCGCTGGCAGCGCCGCTCCTGGAGGAATGCTTCGAGGAACTGCGGCGCTACCACATCGACGAGTGGGAGCCCGCCCTGGCGGTCGAAGCGGCCCAGACGCTCTACCGCTGCCGCAAGGCGCTGCTGACTACGGACAAGGAACCGACGCCCGAGGAGCTCGGGCGCGTCCGCGATTCGTTTGCGTGGCTCTGTCAACTGGATCCTCTGGCGGCGCTGGCCGCCGACCCAGCGGGCAATAAAGGTTGACCGTTCTAATCGAGGAGTGCGGCTATGGCCAAAGGACCGTCGAAGGCTCGTGAATCACGGGTGAACATCGCGATCTCGGACCGCCTGCGCGGCGGCGCCGAACCGGAATTGCCGTTCCGGCTGCTGGTGATGGGCGATTACACGCTCAAGGATGACAAGCGCCCCGTCGAAGACCGCGCGCCGGTCGACATCAACAAGACCAACTTCGACTCGGTGATGCAGAGCTTCAACCTGTCGCTCGAGACCTCCGTGGCCAACCGCATTGCCGGCGCCGGCGAAATGCCGGTCTCGCTGAAGTTCGGCACGCTCAAGGACTTCCGCCCCGAAGCGGTCGCTCGTCAGGTCCCGCAGCTCAAGAACCTGCTCGATCTGCGCGACGCCCTCAAGGCGCTGCGCCCCAAGATGGGCGACAAGAACGCGCAGCAGAAGCTGCTCGCCGCCATCAAGGACCCCGAAGTCCGCGACAAGATCCTGGCGCTCATCTCGCAACCGGAGGAAGCCGCCGGCGGCGAAGCGCCGCCTCAGCAGTAACGCCCGCTCGCAGCGAGGCATGACCAGTCGAGTTACGAACTACTCAGGGAGACTTACGCATGGCAGGACAACCCCAGCAAGCCGCTGCGGCCGGCGCTTCCGACACGACGGCGGTAGACTCGCTGATCGATCAGCTCGATCTCGATCACGAGTACATGGATCTCTATCGCAAGGGCTTGGCGGGCCTCGTGCAGAAGGCCGCCGGTCTGGACCTCAACAAGGTGACGATCAACAAGCAGGTCGTCGACGACTTCATCGCCGAAATCGACCAGCAGATCAGCGCCCAGGTCAACGAGGTACTGCACAACGAGCAGTTCCAGAAGCTCGAGTCCTCGTGGCGCAGCCTCTGGTACCTGATCGACAACACCGAGTTCCGACAGAACATCCGCATCGAGATGCTCAACGCCTCGAAGCAGGACCTGCTCGAAGACTTCCAGGACTGTAAGGACTGGCAGAAATCGGGCCTGTTCAAGACGGTCTATCGCGACCAGTACAACACGTTCGGCGGCAACCCCTACGGCATGATGGTCAGCAATTACGACTTCGACTACCGCAACCCCGAGGTCGAGCTGCTCAGCGAAATCGCCCGTGTCGCCGCCGTTGCCAAGTGCCCGTTCATCGCCGGCGCCAGCCCGAAGATGTTCGACAAGAACATGGGCGACTACAGCAAGCTGCCCAAGCTCTCGGAAATGTACGAGATCTTCGAGCAGCCCATGTACACGAAGTGGAACTCGTTCCGCCAGTCGGACGACGCCCGCTACGTCGCGCTGGCGATGCCGCGCTTCCTGCTCCGCTCGCCGTACACCGTGGCGAACCAGGACGTGAAGGACTTCGTCTTCGAAGAAGACGTCCGCGTCCAGGACCACAGCCGCTATCTGTGGGGCAATGCCTCGTTCGCCCTTGCCGGGCGCATGACCGAGAGCTTCGCCAGGTACGGCTGGTACAATGCCATCGTCGGCCCCAACAGCGGCGGCACGGTGCCGAACCTCCCGCTGCACCAGTACGAGGCGACCGGCCAGTACCACACCAAGATCCCGACCGAAACGCTGATCTCCGAAGACATGGACGTCGACCTGTGCAACTTCGGCTTCGTGCCGCTGGTCATGCGCAAGGGCAGCGACAACGCCGCCTTCTTCGACGCCCCCTCGTGCAAGCGCGTCGGCAAGTTCGCCGATACGCCCGAGGGCAAGGAAGACGAGACCCGCGCGCGGCTCGGCATGTCTCTGCCGTACCTCATGATCCAGTGCCGCATCGCCCACTACCTGAAGGTGATCTGGCGCGAAAACATGGGCCGCGTCATGGACGCCGAGAAGATGGTCAACGAGATCAACACCTGGCTCAAGCAGTACTGCCGCCAGGGCACCCTCGACGACGAACTGGCCTCCAAGTACCCCATCAAGGAGATCCAGGTCACCGCGACGCCGGTCCCCGGCAAGCCCGGCATGTTCAAGTCCGAGATCCAGATGATCCCGCACTTCCGCCTCAAGGGCGTCGAAGTGCAGCTCTCCATGGTGGGCCAGTTCGACCCGCCGCCGCAATGAACCCGGCCCGCCGCGCGCACGCGGCGGGGTGACTCGGCCGCCGGCGGCCCGCGCTGCCGCGCCCGACGGTGTGATTTTTGCAAGGTGTTCGTAGGACAGGATCGCAAATCCAGAGGCAAGGAGATCGAGTATGCCAACCCCGTGCAATCTGAAAGTGGGCGAGTATCCGGGTTCTTCCGAGAAGAAGGGCCGCGAAGGCACGTCCGACGTCTTCGAGATCGAACATCACATCCACCAGCCCCTGGACCCCACCACGGGCCAGGCGACCGGCGTGCGCGTGCACAGCCCCATGCGGGTGGTGAAGATCATCGATAAGGCCACCCCCGGCTTCCACAAGGCCCTCTGCACCGGCCAGAACCTCAAGGAGGTCGTCCTCGACTTCTACCGGATCGACCCCACGACCCGGTCCGAGTCGAAGTACTACACCATCACCCTGAAAAACGCGCGCATCGTCGACATGCGGCCGTACATGCCCATGTCGTTCGTGCCGCAGAACGAGTCCTACCGCCACATGGAGCAGGTCAGTTTCGTCTACGAGATCATCGAGTGGAACTGGCTGCCCGACAGCGTGGTCGAAATGGACGAGTGGCGGCAGCCCGGTGCCGCCTAAGCGGCTTCTCGCGCATCCGCGGCGATCGGCGGCGGGCGGCGTAACCCCCGTCGCCGGTCGGCCGCGAGCCCGACGAGGTGGAGTGCGTGGCGCGCGAACAGTCGCTGCTCGATCGACTTGCCGCCGGTGAAACGCCTATTGCGGGCCGCTATCAGACCACGGCTGCCGAGGACCCCGAGGCCCTCATGCAGTCGGTCCAGCGGAACCTCAATCGGCTGCTCAACTCCCGGCATGGCATGAGCGAGACCGCTCCGGATTACGGCCTGCCCGCCCTGACCGACATGGTCGCCGGCAGTCAGGCCTACCTCCTGCGCGTGCAGGAGGCGATCCGGACGGCCATCGAAAAGTACGAGCCGCGTCTCAAACGCGTCCGCGTGTCCCACCAGGCCGGTGAGGGCGACCAGCGCAACCTCGTGTTCCGCGTCGATGCCGTCATGGTCGGCCGCGGCGGCGAACACCGCGTCTGGTACGAAACCGCCGTGTCGCCCGCGGGCCGCTTCAGCGTGTCGGGTTAGGCGCTGCACCGCGCTGCACGCATAGCGTCAGGCCTCCGTGCCGGACGAATGCGCGCGCCTCATGGACTTGGGTCAGAGGATCGGAACCGCCTGTGAGCAATACGTACTACCAGGACGAGTTACGCTATCTCCGCGAAGTCGGGCCCGAGTTCGCCCGGGCCAACCCGGAGATCGCGCGCCATCTTGCCGATCCCGGCGCCGACCCCGACGTCGATCGTTTGCTCGAAGGCGTTGCCTTCCTCTGCGGACGCATCCGCCAGAAACTCGACGACGAGCTGCCCGAGCTGACCGGCAGCCTCATGTCGCTCCTCTGGCCGCATTACCTGCGGCCCGTTCCGTCGATGTCGGTCCTCGAATTCGTCCCCGAAATCGAAGCCATGCAGGCGCCGGTCGAAGTGCCGGCCGGGGCCGAATTCGCGAGCCGCCCGATCGACGGCACCAGTTGCCGCTATCGCTCCGCCTGGCCGACGAAGCTCCGCCCGTGGGGACTGGCGGGCGTTCGGCTGGAAACGCCACCCGCGGAGCCCGCGCGCCTCACGCTGCAGCTCCGCGCGGCCGCCAAGGCGAAGCTGGCGGACATGGAACTGGATCGCGTGCGGCTGCACCTTGCAGGGGACGCGCGCACGTCGTTCGCACTTTATCTGCTCCTGGCCGCCCACGTGGATCGCGTCACGGTGAGCAACGGCGCCGGCGGCAGCGCGCGGCGCGAGTTCACGCTTCAGCCGCAGGACGTCCGCGCTGCGGGCCTCGATCCGTCCGAGCACATCCTGCCGTACCCGCCGTATGTTTTCAGCGGCTACTGCCATATCCAGGAGTACTTCACGCTCAAGGAGCGCTTCCTGTTCGTGGATGTGGGCGGGCTCGACCGCGCCGTCAACGCCCTGGAGCTGGAGGGCAGCCTGGAGCTGACGTTCTATTTCAATCGGCGGCTGGAGTCGTACCCGCTCGTCGCCCCGGAGAACATCCGTCTCCACTGCGTGCCGATCGTGAACCTCTTCGCGCACAGCGCCGAACCGATCCGCCTGAGCCAGGATCGCGTGCGCTACCTCGTGCAGCCGGCCCGTGCGGGCATCGCCGATCGTCGCCACGCCGAGGTCTATTCGGTCGATCGTGTGCTGGGGCTCGTACGGGCGCAGGACCTCGAATCGCACGAGTTCATGCCGTTCTACTCGTTCGCCCACGTGGCTACGAATGACCCGCGCGCGGCGACGTACTACCAGTTGCAGGTCGCCCCGAGCATGATCGGCAAGGAGGCCCGCTGGGGCACCGACACGTTCGTCTCGTTTGTCGTGGGTGGGGGAACGGAGACCGTGCCGTCGGAAGAGACCATCTCCATCGACCTGACCTGCACGAACCGCGACCTGCCCGGCGAATTGCGCGCGGGCGATATCAGCGAGCCGACCGACGCGTCGCCGTCGGGCATCCGCTTCCGCAATCTGCTCAAGCCGACGCCGACCGTTCGCCCGCCGCTGGGGCGCGGGCTGCACTGGCGGCTGATCTCGCACCTGTCGCTGAACTACGTCTCGCTCGCCAAGATCGAGCATCTGCGCGAGCTGTTGCGCGTCTACGACTACCAGGCCGCGCACGACGCGCAGCGGGCGTTGGTCCACCAGCGTCTGCTCGACGGCATCGTGACCCTGCGCGCGTCGTATCGCGAACGCATGGTGCGCGGTGCGCCGATCCGCGGCACGCATCTGGAGTTGGAGCTCAACGAGGAAAACTTTGCGGGCGAGGGCGACGCGTTCCTCTTCGCCGCCCTCCTCGACCGCTTCTTCGGGGCCTACGTCACCGTCAACGCCTTC
The DNA here is from genome assembly GCA_964514515.1 of uncultured Planctomycetaceae bacterium. GTDB lineage: Bacteria > Planctomycetota > Phycisphaerae > UBA1845 > UTPLA1 > CAZERK01. The sequence continues at coordinate 10,498 of CAZERK010000001.1, read as the reverse complement.
AGCCAGTTGACGGTGCGCTTCACGCGCAGCGGACAGATTCACGCCTTCCCGCCGCGCGCCGGCGAGCAGGGCACACCGGCGGAGAGCTTGCCATGACCGCGATCAGCGCCAGCCCGAACCCGGCCCCGGCGTCCGCTCCGGCGGATGGCCTGGACCGGCTGCGCGCCCGGCCCTGGGAGTTCGACTTCTTCCAGGCCGTGTGGTTGCTCGAACGTGCCAGTGCCGGCGGCACGCCCGTCGGCCAGCGCGGCCCCGTCGCGCAGGAACGAATTCGCTTCCGCCCCGACCTGTCGCTGAGCTTCCCCGCGACCGACGTGTGCAGCCTGACCGAGTTCCCCGGCGCCGATGGCGCCCTGTGCCAGCTACTGGAGGTCGCGTTCCTCGGTCTATACGGCGGCTCGACTCCGCTGCCGCTGCACTACGCCGTGGACATCCTGCGAGCGAGCGACCCCGAGCGCGCCCTGGACCGCAGATCCCTCGGGCACGAGCCGGGCAAGGACGTGTTGCCGGGGTCGAGCCCGATGCGCGACTTTGTTGACGTCCTGCATCACCGCGTGATCTCGCTGTTCTATCGCGCGTGGATGAAATATCACTACGAGCGCGCCTTCGCCGCCCCGCAGCGCGACGTGGTGACCGACTATCTGAAAATGCTCATCGGTTGTCCGCCGGAGTACGACGCCGAAACGCTCGGCGTGCCGCCGTTGCGGCTGCTGCGCTACGCCGGTTTGCTGACGCAGCGCCCGCGCTCCGCGACGAGCCTGCAGGGCCTGCTCTTCGACTATTGGGGCGACATTCCCGTGCAGGTGCAGCAGTTCGTCGGGCAATGGGTGCCGCTGGAGCCGGGCGATTTGAACCGCCTCGGCGCCGTCAATTGCGGCCTCGGTGTAAACCTCACGGTGGGGGACCAGGTCTACGACCTCGGCGGCGCGTTTACGATCCGTCTGGGGCCCGTCGACCTGGCGACGTACGAGACGTTCCTCCCCGGCGGGACGCGCTACGAGCAAACTCGGGCCCTGACGCGGCTGTACTGCGCGGACCCGCTGGCGTTCGCGCTCGAAATCGTGCTGCGCGCCGGCGAGGTGCCCATGACGCAACTGAGTTCGGATGAACAGGCCGGCCGCCTCGGCTGGACGAGCTGGGTGCGGGCCGGCGAACTCGGCGAAACCGCGGTGACCTTTGCCGCGAGCTAAGGCCCGTGTGCGGGCGACGCCGGACCTGATTGTCCGGCGCATGTGCGTGATCGACCGTCGTGACAGAGTGAAGGAGAGTGCAGGGACATGAGCGAGACACCCTCCGCATCCACCGCGGAACAGCTTCGTAACCTGCTGCGGCGCAGTGACGCCCAGTGCATTCAGGCCTTCCAGGGGGCCACGAGTGTCTGCGCCTCGCGCACACACTACGAGGTCACGCCCGAGCACCTGCTCTTGCGTCTGCTTGACGAGAACGTCAGCGACGTCAACCAGATCTTCGGCACCTTCAAGGTCGACCGCACGCGCCTCCGCCGCGCCGTGCAGCGGGCCCTCGACCAGATGCCCGCGCAGCACCGCGGCCGGCCCGCGCTCTCGCCCAAGCTCGTCGAGCTCTTCCAGTCCGCCGGCGTGATGGCCGACGAGTTCGGCATCGAGCAGATCCGTCCGGGCCTGCTCATCCTGGCCCTGGCGCTGAACCCCGCGCACGTGAACCTCGGTGAGTTCGCCACCGAGCTCGAGCGCATCGATATTGACCAGCTCCGCGATCACTTCCAGGAGATCGTGCTCGGCCCGTCCGCGGGTGGCGCGCCGGAAGGGCGGGGCAAAGGCGCTCCCGGTGCGCCGGGCGGCGGCACCGCGCTGGAGCAGTTCTGCGTCGATCTCACCGCCAAGGCGCAGGCCGGCGGCATCGACCCCGTCTTCGGCCGCGACGCCGAAATCCGCCAGATGATCGACATCCTCGGGCGGCGCCGCAAGAACAACCCGATCATCGTCGGCGAGCCCGGTACGGGCAAAACCGCGATTGTCGAAGGCCTCGCCCTGCGCATCGTGCAGAACGACGTGCCGCCGTTCCTGCGCGGGGTGAAGCTCGTCTGCCTCGACCTCGGCCTGCTGCAGGCCGGCGCCGGCGTGAAGGGCGAGTTCGAAAACCGCCTCAAGAACGTGATTCGCGAGATCAAGGACAGCGCGCAGCCGATGATCACGTTCATCGACGAAGCGCACACGCTCATCGGTGCCGGCGGGTCGGGCGGCGGCGATGCGTCCAACCTGCTCAAGCCGGCCCTCGCCCGCGGCGAGCTGCGCACCGTCGCGGCCACCACCTGGGCCGAATACAAGAAGTACTTTGAGAAGGACGCCGCGCTCGAACGCCGCTTCCAAGTCGTCCGCTGCAACGAGCCGACCACCGACGCCACCGTCGTCATGCTCCGCGGCCTGAAGGACAAGTACGAGAAGCACCACAAGGTCGTCGTGCTCGACGAAGCCGTGACCGCGGCGGCCGAAATCTCCAAACGCTACATCTCCGGACGCTATCTGCCCGACAAGGCCGTCGACCTGCTCGATACCGCCTCCGCGCGCGTCGCCGTCGCACTCACCACGCGTCCCGCGGCACTGGAGGACATCGACCGCCAGATCAGCAGCCTCGACACCGCCGTGGCCGCGCTGCAGCGCGACGAATCGGCCGGGCTGACGATCGAGACGGCGATGCTCCAGGAGATGCAGGAGCAGCGCACCAAGCTGCTCGCGCAGCGCGAAGAGACCGAGAAGCGCTGGCAGACCGAACTGGCGGCCGTGAACCGCATTCGCGACCTGCGCGCCAAGCTGCAGGGTGCGGACAGCCCGGACGCCATCGCCCGCCAGGCGGAAGCCGCCGCGGCGCAGCCGACGAAGCCGGCCGGCGAGAAGGCTCCGGAGAAGGTTCCGGAAAAGACGCCGGAGAAGGCCCCCGAAAAGGCCGCCCCGGTCGACCAAGCCGCCCTCCGTCGCGAGATCACGGAGGCCATGGCCGAGTTGCAGCGCATCCAGGGCGAGCACGCGCTGCTATATCCCCAGGTGGACGCCGCCGCCGTCGCGGCTGTCGTCTCCGACTGGACCGGCATCCCGGTCGGCCGCGTCGTGAAGGATGAAGTCAGCGTGATCCTGCAGATGGAAGATCGGCTCCGCGGCCGCGTCGTCGGCCAGGATCACGCCCTCAAGATCGTTGCCGAGAAGCTGCGTTCATCGAAGGCCGGCATCGGCAACCCGACGCAGCCGATGGGCGTGTTCCTCTGCGTGGGCCCCAGCGGCACGGGCAAGACGGAGCTCGCGCTGTCGGTCGCGGACTTGCTCTTCGGAGGGGAGCGCTTCCTGACCACGATCAATATGTCGGAGTTCATGGAGAAGCACACCGTCTCGCAGCTCAAGGGCTCGCCGCCCGGTTACGTCGGCTACGGCGAGGGCGGCGTGCTCACCGAGGCGGTGCGGCAGAATCCGTACTCGGTCGTGCTGCTCGACGAAGTCGAGAAGGCCCACCCCGACGTGATGAACCTGTTCTACCAGGTCTTCGACAAGGGCAATCTCGCCGACGGCGAAGGCCGCGTGATCGACTTCAAGAACACGGTCGTGTTCCTGACGAGCAATCTGGGCACGGACGTGATTCAGCAGATGTGCGAGTCGGGCAACGAGGTGGATTGGCAGGAGCTGCGCGAGTCGATCTATCCGCACCTGCGCGAGCATTTCAAGCCGGCGCTCGTCGCGCGGATGACGGTGATCCCGTTCTTCACGCTCAGTAACGAGGTGCTCAAGAACATCGCGCGGATGAAGCTCGGCAAGGTCGGCAAGCGTCTCGGTGCCGCCCACAAGGTGACGCTGCGGGCCGACGAGCCGGTCTACGATGCGATCGCGGCACGCTGCCAGCAGGTCGATCTCGGCGCCCGCCAGATCGACCACGTGATCGACCGCGAAGTGCTCCCCGTTCTGTCGCGCCGGCTGCTCGAGCAACTCGCGGCCGAGAAGATGCCGCCGGTCATCCACATGAGCGTGGCCGAAAACGAGTTTGTGTACGAGTTCACGGAGGCCTGACGACTTGGTCCGCGTCGTCGGCGCACGGGCCGCGCCGGTGCACGACGGGGTCGCGAGGTGTAGGGAAGGCGAGGTGACGGCCTATGGCGCTCGTATACGATCGCAGCGAATCGCAACTGGCGTTCCAGATGGCCGGGGGCGCCCTGGACCGCTTCCAGGTCATCCGGTACCGCGGCAACGAAGGTCTCTGCCAGCTCTACCGCTTCGAGATCGAGCTGGCCACCGACGATCTGGCCGTGGATCTCAACGAGATCGTCGGCAAAGCCGCCGTCCTCAGCATCAACACGGTCACCGAGGAGCGCTGGTTCCACGGCATCGTCAGCCGCTTTGAGCTGACCGGGCAGAGCGAGAGCCAGGCGTATTTCCGCGCCGAACTCGTCCCGGGCATCTGGCTGCTCACGCACCGCTACAACTCGCGCATCTTCCAGAACCAGACGACCAAGGACATCGTCACCGCCGTGCTGACGCAGGCCGGCTTCTCGTCTGACCATCTCTCCTTCTCGTTGTCCGGCACCTATCAACCCCGCGAGTACTGCGTCCAGTACCGCGAGAGCGACTACAACTTCATCGCCCGCCTGCTCGAGGAAGAGGGCATCTGGTGGTACTTCGAGCAGACCAAGGACAAGCACACGCTCATGCTCGCGGACGCCACGGCCGCGTACCAGCCGATCACCGGCACCGCGACGCTGCCCTACGTACCGCCGTCCGGCATGAGCCACGAGACCGAGCACATCTATCGCTTCCGGCTCGGGCAGATCGTTCGCCCCGGCGCCGTCGCTTTGAACGACTTCAGCTTCGAGAACCCCAAGCTCAAACTTGACTCCAAGTCCGATGCGGGCCGCGACACCGGCCTACAGTTTTTCGACTATCCCGGCGAATACAAGGAACAGAGCGTCGGTACGTCGCTCGCCAAGGTGCGCATGGAGGAGTTCGAGTCCGGACGCGTCCTCGGCGTCGGCCAGAGCAACTCCTACCGCCTGGCGATTGCCCGCACGTTCGAGCTCGCCGAGCACCCGCTCGATTCCGTCAACGGCAGCTACGTGCTCACGTCGCTGACGCATCAGGGCAAGCAGGCCATCCTGCGCACTACGACCGGCACCGCCGCCCGCGGCAGCCTGCTCGACGCCCGCGCGCATCAGTCCCTCATGACCGCGCGCCAGGCCAACGACGAAAACGTGCGCCAACTCGCCGAGGCCCTGCTGCAGATCGCTTCGCGCTTTCACGCCGGCGACGGCACCGCCCACCGCGCCCTGACCAACTGGGTCTACCACGCCGGCCAGGTCTCGCGCGATCTCGGCAACGTCGCGGCCGCCAGCGGCGCCAGCGCCCTGGAGGCCGTTTCGCTGCGCAATTTGCTCGACGACGTGACCACCAGCGGGCTGATCGAATTCGACGCCCCCGTCTACGAGTGCAGCTTCGAGTGCATTCCGGCGGTCGTGCCGTATCGCCCGCCCCGGGCCACGCCGTGGCCCGTCATGCGCGGCACGCAGACCGCCCGCGTCGTCGGCCCGTCCGGCGAGGAAATCTACACCGACGAATACGGCCGCGTGCGCGTTCAGTTCAACTGGGATCGCGAGGGCAAGTTCGACGAGAAGTCCTCCTGTTGGATTCGCGTCGCTCAGGGCATGGCCGGTGGCAGCTACGGCATGATGTTCCTGCCACGCGTCGGCCAGGAAGTCATCGTCGACTTCCTCGAAGGCGATCCGGACCAGCCCATCATCATCGGCCGCGTGTTCAACGCCGACCACATGCCGCCCTACGCCTTGCCGGACGAGAAGACCAAGAGCGTCATCAAGACGCACTCCAGCAAGGGGGGCGGCGGCTGCAACGAAATCCGCTTCGAGGACCTCAAGGATTCCGAGCAGCTCTTCCTGCAGGCGCAGCGGCAGATGGACACCCGCGTCAAGGCCGACCACTTCCACACCACCGGCGGCAGCTATCACCTACTCGTCGGCGGCGAGAAGGATGGCCAGCTTTCCGGCGAGTATCGCCAGAAGATCTTCAAGCTCAAGCAGACGCACGTGAAGGGCGAGCGTCGCGCATGGATCGAGAAGGATGATTCGCTGCGCGTGGACCAGAACCGCTCCGTGAAGGTCAAAGGCACGCTCTCGGAGAGCATCGACGGCGACGTGGCGCAGAAATACTCCACCAACCACAAGCACGAGGTGGCGGCCACGTACGTGTGCAAGGCCGCCAATATCTCGCTGCAGGCCGACGCCACCCTTGAGCTGAAGGCCGGCGGCAGCACGATCACCCTCTGCGGCGCCGGCGTCTACATCACCGGCAGCATGGTCTATATCAACAGCGGCTCGGGACCGGCGGTCTCGTCGCCGAGCTGCTCGCCCGCGGCCCCGGTGGACGCCGAGGACGCGACCGCCGCCGACAGCTCCAAGCCCGGCAAGGACACGGTCTACACCGCCCCCGGTGCCCCGCCGCCCAAGATCACGCCGCCGGAGGAAGTATCCGGACATGAATGGGAGGGCGAGGAGCCGCCGCCCGAGGAAGAGCCGAGCTATATCGACATCGAGCTTGTCGACGAGGAAGGCGAGCCGGTCCCCGGCGAGCAGTACCGCGTGAAGGATTCGAAGGGCCAAATTCACGAAGGCGCGCTCGACGCCAACGGCAAGGCCCGCGTGGTCGTGCCCAAGGGCAACTGCGAAGTGACCTTCCCGCGCCTGGACGACGACGCCTGGGATCGCACCTAGACGTCTGGAGGATCAAAGGAGTCCGCATGGCCAGCATACCCAAACCGACCGTTCCTCCGGTCACGTCCGGGTCGTCGACGCCCACGACGCCGACCGCGAAGAAGACCGTCAAAGCCCGGGCCGGAGACTATCTCTGCCGGTTCGCCGCGAACCAGGGCTTCCGCGACTGCAAAGACTTCCGCGCGGAGCCGGCCAATAGCGCCCTCGCCAACAAGGCCGTCCTCGACCAGGACGAGGTCGTCACCATCCCCGAGAAGCAGGAGAAGGAAACCGAGGGGCAGGACAAGACCGTCGTCAAGTGCAAACGTGTGGAGTACCGGCCTGCTTCGATCAAGTTTCTGGGTTTCGGCCAGCCTCTCGCGGAGCCGCGCTCCCCGGGGCTGACGCGCTTGGGCATCAGCAACTTCGTCACGAATAAGGCCAACAAGAAGGACCACGGCACCGAGCACTCCCTATACAAGGGCAAAGGCACCAGTAACCTCGATACCATGGGTGAGGACGAGGGGCGGACCCACGCCGATCCCGACCACTTTCGCATTGAGGTTCACGATGTCGTGGCCGGGGAGCAGGGCGAGCTGAGCGTGACGGTCGAGCTCCAGGTCCTCCAGCCGCTGTACAAGCGGGAGACCGTCGGCGGCAAGACGAAGATCGTCCGTGACCTGACCTCCCGGCCCGACCCGGATTGTCCACCGGGCTTCAAGATCCCGACCAATGCCAAGCGCAAGCTGGAAGTCGAGTGCCATTCCTTTCCGAGCAAACCCAATGTCTTCCGCTCGCGCTATATGCGTCTCGTCACGCACGAAGAGGACGACATTTACGAGCACACGCTTTTCGTGGGAGACTACTACGACGATGGTGCGAACAACGACGAGAAGCGCTACACCGAGATCCTCGAGCAGAAGGTGCGGGCCCGCTACAAACCGATGATGTGCGACCCGGGTAAGTGCCGCGCCGAGGTCATCGCCGATGTCGGCGAGATGAAATACGAAGCGCGCCTGGCGGTCCATATTATGGACAACGCCTGCTCGCTCGAGGACGTCCGACGCGTCGTCTACAAGCAGGTCCGGCGGGCCTACGCCCAGACCGGACTGCGCCCGCACCTCAAGGCGATCTATCAGCACCCGGCCGCCAAGAACGTCCTCACCATCGGTGCCCGTAGCGGTACCGGGTTCAGTGCCAGCGGCCTCATCCGTTCGATTCGCACGGCGATGGGGAACTCGAAAATCACCGTGAAGGTCGACGGCAAGAAGATCATCTACAACCTGCCGCGCGACGCGACCATCGCCAACGCGACGGCCGGCGTGCTCGCCGCTATCCAGGCGCAGGGCTTGCACGGCCGCGTGCTCGAGCACACGCCCAATCCGCCGCCCGTGCCGCCGATTCAGGCCGCTCGCGACATCCTCATCTTCCGCGATGCGGATCACACGCAATTCGCGGAGATCACCTCGGTGACCTGCGACGATACGCGGATGTCGGCGACGTTCACGCCGCTGACCTCGACGTTGCTCGGTGCGTTCCCACAGGACGACAACCGCCACGAGCACCGCGTCCTCAAGGCCTGCTGCGACACCAAGTGGTTCGATTCCATCATCATCAAGTCGTTCGCCGTCGAGGACGACGCGATCCTCTTCGGCATCGCGACCTGGATCCACCTGCCGTTCGGCCCGTGCATCATCGTCGAGAGCGCGCGGATGAAGCCCGCCCAGGACGAGCGCTATACATTCTCGCACGAAATGGGCCACTGTCTCGTGTATAGCGGCCACTGCATCACCGCCAAGGAGAAAGAGCAGCTTATGGTCATGGGTTCCCATGCCTCCGGCAATGCCTACGACATGCCCGGACGCCGCCGGATCATGGATGCGCCCATGAAGATCAAATACCAGGTGTTCGAGGCCGGCGGTGCTTATAAGGGCTTGCAGGAGCTCGGTCGGACCAGCCCGCACGGTACCGCTGCCACGCGCGTCGTGCGGTATGTCACGGGCGATTCGGGCGGGGCGCCCACGGACCGCGAACCGGCCACGGAATGGTGAGTCTTGGGAGTGCCGCGATGACCCCGTTCCTGTGCCACTCCGGTGCCTCGTTGCCGCGGCCCGCCGCGCGCTTCGCAAGCCGCCGCAACCGTGCCGGCCGCCGAACCTAAAGGGAGCCGCAGATGCCTCGCATCGGCAACTATACCGACAAGGAAACCCGCGCCGTCCTGGAGCAGTACATCGTGCCCAAGGAATGCGCCGCCGATCCCTTCCCGACCGACCTGCGTCCGGACTGGGTGTCCGAAGGCGTGCGCGACATCGTCAAGAGCAAACACACCGGCCGCACCATGCGTCGCGCGACCGAGATCGTCCGCTTCTATGCGCTGCGCGACCGCGTTGATCAGTTCGTCGCCTTCATCACCGGCGGCGAGAAGACCCAGACCGACGTCGAACGCACCGGCAATCTCATCACGCTCGTCAGCGAGCTCGGTACGTCCGCGCAGCAGTCCGCTGCGGTGAAGGAATTCGACCGCCTCGTCGCCTCGCCTGCGGCCGCCGAAGGGCTCGAAGCGCTCATCGAAGCGTTCTTTACGCTGCCGCCCAAGACGCCGTCCGCCGGCATCCAGAAACGCGTGAGCGACCTCTACACCGAGTGCGAGCGCAAGGGCCCCGAAGACAAGCTCGGCCGCTTCCTGGAGTGCGACGCCCGCCTGCTGCCCTGGGCGATCTCGGCCAAGACCCGCAAGGATTCGATTCTCGTCATGCCGCCCGGCCCGCCGCGCCTGCAGCGCTGGGCCGAAGCGTACCTGGCCTACGAGAACACGACCCCCTTCGCGTGGGACCGCCATGCCGGCTTCGGCCTCGTCCAGGATGCTCGCGACCAGGGCGACCCCGCCGGCGCCCAGGCCGTTGCCGCTGCGATGGGCAAGATCGACCCGAAGAAAGACGACGTGGAGGTGACCAAGTTCCGCAAGACGCGCGGCTACCGCGCCCGCCAGTTCTTCCTGCAGCCCCTCAACGAGGAACAGGAAGAGGACGAGCGCGATCACAGCCGTTCCCAGGAAGACCTGCTGGTCTAGACGCGCGACCGCTCAAAGGAGAACTCTCGCGATGCCCGCGGCTGCACGGACCAACGATCCGACTCAACACGGAAGCCCGCCCCTGACTCCGGGGCCGGGCAGCTTGACCGTGATGATCGGGTACATGCCCGCGTGGCGCGCCGTGCCGTCGTCCGTGGCCTCCGCGATCGACAGCATCGCCAACTCCATGAAGTCCTTCCTGGACAAGCCGGTGCTTACACCGGCCGATGCGGCCGCAGATCTCGCGCAGATTTCCGCCAACCTCGTCATGGGGGGTACGATGGCCGCCGGCGCCGGCGCTCCGGCGGCGGCCGGGGCCGCGGCCGGCGGGGTTGGCACGCTGACGGCTACCAATGTCTCCCTGACTACCGCCTGGACCTCGGCGTCGGCCGCGCCGGGCGGGCAGCCCGCCGCCAACACCGCCTACACCGAGGGCATCAAAGCCGCCGCCGCTGCGGCCGCGTCCGCCACCGTGTCCGCCATGGCGGGCATCGCAGACATGCACATTTGCGCCATGGTTTCAGGGCCGATCCCGCATGGTCCCGGCTTCGTCACCAAAGGTAGCAGCGGCGTCCTGATCGACAACCTGCCGGCCTGCCGCCAGAACGACAAGGTCATGGAAGCCTGCGGCGGATCGGACCCCATCGCGGTGGGTTGCGCGACCGTCATGATCGGCGACTCCGGCGGTGGGGGCGGCGGCGGTGGTGGCGGCGGTG